>NZ_JFWX01000002.1:0-168039 GCF_000588095.1 Acinetobacter sp. 1130196
TTACCTGCAGAACTGCGTAAAACGTTGACCTATGACCGTGGACGCGAGATGTCAGAACATAAAATACTCGAAGAAGATTTAGGCATAGATGTATATTTCTGTGACCCACATTCACCTTGGCAAAAAGGCACATGCGAAAATATGAATGGTTTAATTAGGCAATATTTACCTAAAGGGATTGATTTAAATCAGGCAGATCAGCATTATTTAAATCAAGTTGCCATGTCACTGAATACTCGTCCTAGAAAGGCGTTAGATTGGCTTACACCATTAGAGAAATTTGCTCAGCTTGTTGATTATCATATGGCTTTTGAAACTGTCGCACCTCATGTTTGAATTCGCCCTGTTATAGACCGTTCGACCTTTATTTTAACGGACTCTGGTGGTTTACAAGAGGAAAGCCCATCATTTAATAAGCCAGTGTTAATTTTACGAGACACGACTGAACGTCCAGAAGTGGTTGAGGTGGGGGCAGGAGTACTCGTTGGAACAAATCAGCAAAAAATTATTGAAGAAGCTGAGAAACTTTTAACAGATTCAGAGCATTATCAAAAAATGGCAAATGTTGAAAATCCGTTTGGCGATGGACGTGCTGCTCAGCGAATATTAGATGAAATTGCTAAAACTTATGAATAGAGATCATTTTTTCGAAAGTTTTGTTTGTTTTAGGGCAGTAGATGTCCTGCCGAAAGGGAGCCGATACCATAAACCGACAATATAAACTGACCAGCGTCCCATATAGTGGGGACCATCAAAAATGTAAATAGTTTTACCTTCATAGGCTTTAATTTGAGAAATAATTTCCCAAGGATAGGCTGCCCGGAATTGTCCATTTTTCTTGGTGCGAAAGGCTTCTAGCACAATCACCGTTTTATCTTTTCCAAGTGTTTGTTCAAGTTGGTCTAGAATACGTCTAGCTTGTTCGGGAGTTCTTACTCCCACACCTACGCCGTCTTGAAAAAAGATGCCCGCTTGTTGTGGTAACCAACTTTTAACCCAGAGATCATAATTTTCGGGTTCAGTTTCACCGCTATAAACACTAACCCAAACAGGTGAGGGTAGCTTTTCTAAAACATGACCTAATGTACTTACTCTTAGCCATGTGGGATCGGCTTCTACTGGAAAGTAGTATCCTTTTAACGATGCATCATTTTGTTCTTGAATAATTTGTGCAGATTTTTCTCCTAAAGCAACGACATTTGCACGTGCTTCATGTTCATTATATTCACCTGCTAAACCTAAAATAAGATTTTTAGCCCACGGTTGTTGTTTAATTTTCTGTATATCAATGGCATTTTCCCATTGAGGAAGATTGGAGTTTTTCCACCACGATTTAGATTCAACGACTGACCATTGAGGAACAAAGGTGTTCACACCTAAGTAATGCCAATTTCCTTTAGGGGGAGTAGTATTATTGTCAGGTTGCCAGAAAATACCTTCAATAATGGGAGGTTGTCCATGATTTTTGAACAACCCCGCATAAGCCACTACGCTACATATAATTAAAATAATAAAAGCAGTTATTTTAATTGGTATCTGTTTTCTCATTATTTCGTCGTAACCAATACCACAAGAAGATCACTATTATCATAATTGCAGAGATAATCACAACTAATAAAAAGAATGAAGACTGCTGAACTAATGGCGCTTTTTGATTACCTACAATTAATTTTTGGAGAACATAAATATTGCCGTTTTCTGAAACCAGCATTTTGGTCACATTATTTGGAATTTTATGCTGTATTTTTCCCCATAAATGCATAAAGGTGAGTGCACCAGTTTCAGAATCGGTAATCACATCAAAGCGGTTATTGTTATAACTCACAATAAAACCGTTGGCTGCCGCAGGCGCATAAATAATATTTTGATGCATTAAGATTTGTTGCTGATAAATCTCTTTATTTACTCTCACATTGACCGCTTGAGGGGCGTTTGGTGAGAAACGTACCAGATTGAGAGGCATTGGTGCCTGTGTAAGCAGCATATTTTTAGCGACTTGTCCCAAAATGATGGCAATATTTAATGCCCCTGATTGGTCATCAATTGCAATTGTTGGTTTGGTTGCTAATGTCATTGAAAGCGCTGCCACACCATTTTTGAGTTTATGTGGAAGTTTTACCGTTGATTTGGCGGTATCTACCCAAAGTGAACCATGAGCATTTGGTAAACATTGAGAATTTGCAATAACTGAGTTTTCCAGTTTTAAGCTAAAGTTTGTTGTATTTGAAATTTCCTTAGCAAAGATGTTGAACTGTCGGTTTACTGGGTCAGAAGCAAGATCTGCTGTTTTCATACTACCGGCAAGGCCACCATCAAGCCATGCTGTAATACTAGAGCCTTGTAATAAACCACTTTGAATACGAAGTGCAATTTGTCCCTGTAAAATATCAGTAGGCTGCCATACTGCCGGAAAATCAAGGAATAGGTTCTTTTCAGCATGGTTGAGTCTGAAGTCATCAATACCTAAATCTGCAAGCGTATCAATTTTTCTAAATTGAGCCCATGCTGGTGGTGAAATTGTAGTGGGAAAAATAGCACTACCTGTATTAAGCTGCTGTACGTATACCGGATTAATTAGACCATTAATCGCAGCAGTAAGCTCTTGGGCGGTATGGTAAGTGATAGAGAGAGTAGGTACCCCATCTGCAGGTTTTGAAATTTGTACAAACGCTCCATTTTTAAGTGGAGCCGTGGATTTGATCACTTCAATAATAAAGTTTGTTTCAGGATTCAGGTTCGTTTGACCTGAATCAACCCATTCAATAGGAGTTACTGAGCTCCAAGAACTTGCCAAACGAGCTAGCATGGATGCTTCGGTAATTTCCTTACGGTTATATTTTAAAATTCCAACAAATGGGGTAGGACGTCTAGCTTGGGGGTTAAATAGAGCATCTGGTAAATCTTTTAAACGGTATATATTTCGAACAGGAGTAAAGTCGAGTTGAGAATTACTCAAATAGGTTAAATGGTCGATATCTTCGGTACAGAAAGTCTCTTTTGTCTGGTTGAGAGTCGTTGGTTTAGCATATTGTTGAATAATAAAATCTAAACGATGAAAGCCACTTGGACTGGCAGGAATATTGAATTTAAACTGGCCATCACCATTTAAGGTCGTGTTATAGATCAGTTTATCATCATATTTCACCAGTAATGTTGTGTCATTTTCAGTTGAATAGTCACTAGAGAACTGAATATTCTGCCATTCAGCTCCTTTTCCAACATAGAAAAAATGAGGCTCGACCGTATATTTGGTCGAGGTACTTATATCATCAAGTTTCCATGTATATGCATGAGCAGATATGGCAAGTAAAAAACTGGTGCTGGCAAGGAGCACTTGAGCTGTCTGGTAAAGATCGAAAGTCTTTTTCATTTATTTTTTCTCCTTGCTACGTTCTGTTTTGTACCATTGAAGGGAGTTGCCCTGTATTTTATTTTTTAGCATGTCAAATGCGGCTTTAAAGACAATAAATAAGAAGATTTGTGAGTAACTGACGTAAGATAAGACAGAATAAAAATAGAGTTCCGGTTTAACTTTTTCTAAGGAAAGTGTAAACCACATTTGTGCCACATAGAGACAAAATGAAAGACCCCACAAAAGTGTAAATGGTCCCGGAACGGAAATACCTGCGATATCAAGTAACCCAAGCGTTAAAGTAATATGACTCCAGAATAGAGCTGGTACGAAAAGGATATAGCACATAATGTTATTCAGAATTTCAATCCCGATTGGGAAAGGTGTTCTAAGTGCTACAGGTAAATATTTACGTGTCACATAAAAGTTACCTTGTGTCCAACGCGAGCGCTGTTTAACAAATACACTTAACGATGGGGGATCTTGTTGCCAACCAATAGCATAGGGAACCCATTTAATTCGTTTTTGTCCAATAAAAATTCGGAAACTCATTTCTGTATCATCAACTAACGATTTTTCATCAAAACCGCCTAAAGTCTCTAGTGCATCGCGCCAAATGACGTAGTTGGTTCCCATTAATGTTGATAACTCAAAACGTTGCCAACGCCCACCTTGGAAGATCCATTGGAAAAAGATGAATTCAATCGCAATAAAACGAGTCAAAATACTATCTTGCCAGTTACGGGTTCTTACTTTGCCATTTACAGCAACTAACTTTTTGTCTGCCAATAAAGTTTGAGCAAGTAAACGAACGCAATCGGGTTCAGGAGTACTATCGGCATCATAGACAACAATTAGCTCACCTTTGGCATGGGGAAGGCCATTATTGAGGGTTCGGGATTTACCTTTACCGCCCATTCCCTTGGGAACGTTAACAATTTTTATGCATGGATAAATTTTTGCGAGGTTTTCTGCGATTTCAAGGGTGTTATCTTTGGAGCCATCATTGATCAGTAAGACTTCATAAGACTCTGCTGGATAATCCTGTTGAGCAATGGCATGCAAAGTGTCTTCAATCACCACGCCTTCATTATAAGCAGGGATCAAAACACTTAAGATGGGCCATCTTTCTGGTATTGGTAAGTTTTGTAGCTCTTTTTCAGCTGTTTTAGAATACTTCCACGCTTGATAACTTAACCATGCCCAAAATGCTTGTGGAATCCAAATACCTAAAAAGCCAAATAAAAACAGGATATCAATTGGAGCCATTTTTACGGACCCTCCTAATAATAGAAGAGATGAGTACTAATAATAGAATTAATCCCACTACTAAGGAGATCCATGAAATATAGCTACCAAATGTACCAAGAAGATCTGGATAAGTTGTTGTTAAAATCAGATCAAGAGGAACTACAACAACACTTAAACCAATAAATATATAACCTATAAGACTCGTATTCACATGTTCAGAAGTACTGGCATAATCAATATTATTAAATTTCCACGAAATACCGAGTTGAGGATAACGAATATTAGATAGGGGTAAGTCGGCAGGAGGATTAATAATAATTTCATAACCTGATACATGGCCATTAAAGTCTTTGGCCGAATAAAATAAATGCTGACCTTGTCGGATTTCTCTAGATGGTAAAGGGACGGCTGAAGAATTTAACTGGACAATATAACTTCCAGCTGGCTGTGAAATTAAATTTTCATCCCATCCTGTACTTACGAAAGCAGCCATTGGCCTTAAACCAATAGCAGTTGAAAAAGTAGCCTTTGCGGCAAAATACTGAGGTTGTTCAGTTTTAAAAAGCACGATGGGGATAGCACCTTGGCTCACGGCTTCTTTTAATAAAAAATAGTGGGGGAAACCGAATACTTCGTCTGGCAAGATAATGCCGGGGCGAATTCCGTTGTGAACAAACTTTTGAAAGCTTTCGGAACTAATCTGATCAAGGGTGAAGACAGGCCACCATGTATCTTGATAAGGAAAAAACATGGAAAGATCGTTAGAACTTTGTACTTCAGTTTTTATTTGTTCTGCTTTAATTTCACAATGATAATATTGCCGATAGAACTGCTGTAGAGTGGCATCTGGATATTGGCTAGATGCAATCACAATTCCACAAATGTTAAGAAGATTAGACATTAATTCATCTCCTCAGGTGGAATTGGAATAATTTTATATTCCACCTCAAGACGCAACGTCATAATTTCTCTTAATTTTTTAATAAATTCAGGTTCTTGTTCAGTTTTTTGCTGACGAATCATAATACTGTATATATTTTCGAGATCATCATCTGCAAACTGAAAAACAATTTCATTGGGCTGATGTTGACTCAAAATTTTGATCATTTCGTTTTGAGTAGTTTTCCAGACATCATCACCTAGCATTTCTTTAATGAGACTACGATTAAGAATCTTGATTGAAAAGACTTCATAGTCTTGTACATTATGGTGATCAAGAAGCTTAAAAAAGCTACGCTGGAAATATTTCAAAGCGCTGATCGGGAAAATATCGCGGCGATAATTTCGATCATAGCTTTGAATATCTCGATATTTTTGAACATTAATTTCAATATTGTGGCGTACAGCACTTAAAAACAGCGGAATAAGAGGAATAATAAACAGTAAGAGAAGCTGCCGCTCAATATGAGTTTGTGCACCTAAGTCGAGTAGAAAATATACAGCAACTCCAATAAATGCGAGTAAACCAACAATTAAAGACAAGCCAACTTCTAAAAAAGCACCCGAAATTAAAAGAAGAAGAATAAAGATCCAGCTTCCTCTAAAACTAACAGGCAACCACTCATATGCAACCATTCCCATAAATAGATGTGCTGCGATAATCCATAAGACGAGTGTTCTACCTGGGTTCTTTTGTTGCATGCGAGCTATGCTACCTTTTTTGTAATGTTAATTTTTTTATACTTTTATAATGAAAGGTGTCCATTTGCGAAGTTGTTGTTGTTTCTGTCCTTTTTAAGTATCTGCTATGTTTATTTGTAGATGAAAGTCCCTTTATAGTCAAATCCCGTCTTTATTTTTTAATCAAAAATAAACAGATAAGACGTAATTCTTATCTAAATATGCTTGAAAGTTTCAATTGCTTTTAATCGTGTTTCTTTTAAATCTACAATTGGTTTTGGATAATTTAAACTCAAATTGATTTTGCTTGAGTAGGGGTCATGAATGGATTTATTGTCCAGATGAGCCAGTTCTTTCACCCATTTACGAATATAGTCCCCATTAGGATCAAACTTTTGTGATTGGGAAATCGGGTTAAAAATTCTAAAATAAGGCACAGCATCTGTTCCTGTTGAGGCACACCATTGCCATCCCCCATTATTTGCTGCCAAATCTCCATCAATTAAATGTTGCATAAACCACTGTTCACCAATACGCCAGTCAATCAATAAGTTTTTGCATAAAAACATGGCTGTAATCATACGTACTCGATTATGCATCCAACCTGTTTGTAAAAGTTGACGCATCCCGGCATCCACAATAGGAATACCAGTTTGTCCAGTTTGCCAAGCTTTTAGCTGCTCTGGATTATGGTTCCATTTAATTTTCTGAGTACCTTTCTTAAATGGAAGATGCTTAGAAACATACGGAAAATCAAATAAGATGTGCTGGTAGAACTCTCGCCAAATAAGTTCATCTAGCCATGTTTGTTGACCTTCATTGTCTAAGTGAAAGTTGCCGTGTTGATTACGAAAGAGTGCTTGTAAACACTGCCTTACAGATAAGATTCCAATATTTAAATAAGGAGAAAGTTTGCTTGTGCCATGCACATGAGGAAAATCTCGCTCAACTTTATAATGGGATACAGAATCTTCGACAAATTGGTCTAGTTGTTCTAATGCATATGACTCGCCAACAGGCCATAAATCTTGCTGTTCTTTAGAAATAGATGAACAAAATAGTTTTTCAATTTCTGCCAAGTCCACACTTTTTTCATCTAAAAACTCTAATGAAATTTCATTTTGCTTATGTGGTAAAGGGAAGCATTGAGGTAAACCGCTGGTATTTAGTTTTGCATAACATGCTTTTTTGAATGCACTAAAAACCTGATAGGGTTGTTGTGATTGATTGCGAATGGAACGTAAAGGGAAAATTGTACGATCATGAAATAAAAAAAGCTCTTTGCTTTCCTTATTTAAAGAATCTTGTACTGTTTTATCTCTTTTTAATTCATTTGCACCCATTTCAATATTGGCATAGACATTTTCAATATTATATTTCTTGCTGAAATCAGAAATAAACTTAGCAGTATCTTCCCAATAAGGAATGACTTGGATAACAAGTGGAATATGAAGTGATGCTAATTCTTTTTGAAGCTCTTTGAGCTGCCGTAAATAAAAACTAATTTTTATTGGAGCATCGTCGTGTTGTTTCCATTGCTCTGGCGATAAGATGACTAATCCAATTGAAGGCCCTTGCTGACAGGCATGCCATAAAGCTGCATGATCATGTATTCGTAAATCTTGTCGGAACCAAATCAATTGATAAGCATTTGACATGCATAGTCCAATAATAAATTAACTTACTGAATATTATATAAAATAAACGCATAAAAAAAGCAAAGCCGAAGCTTTGCTTTTTATCATCTTGTGAAAGATGAATTAGTGGTGGTGACCACCTGCACCATGTACGTGACCGTGATCTAACTCTTCTTGAGAAGCTTCACGGATTTCTACGATTTCAACTTCAAAAGTTAATTCTTGGCCAGCAAGTGGGAAGTTAGCATCAACTACAACGTTGTCGCCTTCAACCGCTTTAACAGTAACGATTTGAACGCCGTCATCTGTTTGAGCTTGGAATTGCATACCAGGTTGAATGTTATCAACACCTTGGAACATTTGAGCTGGAACTTCTTGTACTAGGTCTGGGTTGTATTCGCCATAACCTTCAGCAGCTGGTACGTTTACAGTGAATTTATCACCAACAGTTTTACCAGTTAATGCATTTTCTAAACCTGGAATGATATTGCCTGCGCCATGCAAATAGGCAAGTGGTTCACCTTGAGATTGATCAAGTGTTTCACCCTCAGCGTTTGTTAATTTATAGTGGAATGAAACCACGTGGTTATTTGCAATTGCAGTCATGTTTTTGATCCATTCAATCAATTAAAGCGTACATCATAAAGTGAAAAATAAATTTTGTAGACTACAAAATCTCAATCTTTAACACTTTTTCTAATGCGTTTTTATCTATATAGGGATGAACTTAAAAAATTCAACTCAATACAGCTTAATTTTTGGACGTACTCGTCTTGTAAGTAAATCTTTCACTGTGAGTAGTCCAGCTTGAGTGTATCCATGAATTGTTGCTTGATGTAAACGATATAAAGATACGTACATCGTTTTAGCAATATATCCTTGTACACTGACATCCCCCAGCAATTCTCCAACGGCTTTATTACGACTTAAAGACACAAGCGAACCTTTGTCGTTAAATGTAAACATTGGCTGTGAGCGGCCATTCAGCCGAGCAGCCATTGCATCGACTAAAAAGCTTGCTTGTTGACTGGCAACTTGAGCACGTGGTCCGAGTGGGGGATTTCTTGCGTCGAGTTGACAGTGTGCACAATCACCGAAAGCAAATACATTTGGATCGGAGTAAGTTTGCAGAGTTGCGTAGACCATTAAACGATTAATATTGTCACGTTCGAAATCAGTAAAACTTTCAAGAACTTTTGGCGCTTTTACGCCAGCTGCCCATACCGTAATATCACTTGTAAGTTGATTACCGTTGCTGAAATAAATGCAGTGTTTATCAACTTTTTCAACGCGGTGTTGAGTTAAAATTTCGATGCCCATTTTTTGGAGCTGTTTTGCACTATGCTCAGCCGTTTTTTCACTTAAAGCAGGCAGAATTCGTTCTGATGCTTCAATCAGTGTGATTTTGACCTGTTTAGGATGGATCTTTTTCAAACCATAGCGATAAAAGTTTTTGGTTGTTTCAATCAGTTCTGCTGCAAGTTCAACACCAGTTGCACCCGCACCAATGATTCCAATATTTAATGTACGTTGATCTGGTTGATTTTGTGCTTCGATATATAAATGCAAAAGATCTTGCTGGAAAATATCTGCTTGTTTTCGGCTATCGAGGAAATGACAGTTTTCGCGTACCCCAGGTGTGTTAAAGTCATTTGACACTGAACCAAGCGCTAAAATAAGCGTGTCATAATTCAGTTGTTGAACATGCGTGTTTTGTTCTTTGGATACTTGAGGTGGTACGACATCTATTATTTTTTGATCTTTGTGTATCGCAACAAGTGTTCCTAATACAAACTCGTAATGATGTTTTTCTGCATGGGCAAAATAATTGGTTTGTTCTTCGTGAGGGTTTAAGGAACCCGCAGCAATTTCATGAAGTAGAGGTTTCCAGATATGAGTCAAATTTTGGTCGACTAATGTAATTTTAGCTTTACCACTTTTCCCAAAAGTTTCACCGAGTTGTGTGGCAAGTTCTAAACCACCCGCACCACCACCGACAATAACAATATGATGTAAACTTTCGGCCATTTTTATCACCTAATTATTTTTCTATAAAAAAAGATGGCTAAATTATGCCATCTTTTATTTATAAAATTTATTGTGCCTCTGTGCACAATTTGATGTTTTTAGTGCGAATCTACCGGATAAAGTTTTGCGGCACTTTGGTTACTCGATGAAAAAATAGAGAACAAATTTGAGAACCACATCACGATTCTTTGGAAAATATTCGCTTCTTCAATATGCACTTCATTTTCAATTTGTAAGCTGCGAATCAGCTGATTATTTTGATAAATTGAAACAGTTGCCAAGTTCATCGCCTTCATTAACGGTGCAGTTAACTTTTGCTCATTTAACTCAATGTTTACACGTGTTTGAGTGGTTTCAAGTGGAGCAATAGTTTTAGGCTTCTTGTTACTATCAAGAACTTGAATACGCTGTGTAGCATAATCAAACGTATTTAAATCGATTGCAGCTGGCTCTGCATATAAAGAAGTCGTGACAATGGTCGGCTGCTTAGTTTCTACTTTAAACATTTTTAAAGTTGATTTAATCACAGGTAGCTCAGCAATTAGTTTTTGCTCTGGAATAACCACTTCATCACGTGTATACGCATACGCAAGATTCATTAACTTATCGGCAATTTCAGCGCGTTTCACGGCACTTGGTGTACCTAAAACAATAACCAGTAAACGTCTTTGTGGTAAGTTTGGTGAAAACGAAGGGCGCGAAGCTGTGAGAGCCAAGTTATAACCCGCTGCTTTGGTATAGCCAGTTTTTAAACCATCTACAGATGGATCATATTTCAAAGCAAGGTTGGTCGCATGGTGAAAACGTTGATTGTAGCTAAAGCTTGGCATTTTTGAATAATGTAAATATTCAGGTGTTTGGTGAATTACTGCCTGACTTAATAAGCTTAAATCATGAGCTGTAGTGTAATGATCTGGCATTGTAATCCCGGCAGGGTTACTAAAATGCGTGTCTTTCATACCTAATGCTTGAGCTTCTTGATTCATACGTTGTACGAAATGAGGCACATCACCAGAAATTTTTTCTGCCAAAGTCACAGCTGCATCATTTGCTGACATCACAATTAAACCAGCCAAAAGCTGATCAACTGAAATTTGTTCACCCGCTTTGAGGTACATTTGTGATTCGTCCCACTGAACCACACCTACGACAGGGGTTGCAGTAATGACTTGATCTAGCTTTAATTTTCCAGCCTTAATCTCTTTTAATGCAATGTAGGCAACCATCATTTTGGTTAGAGATGCTGGTGCACGTTGTACATGACTATTATGCTCAGCAATGATTTGTCCAGATTGAGTGTCTACAATTGTCCATGCAGCGGCTTCAACACTTTCAGGAGCAATATTAAGTAGAGCAGCATTGGTAAGAGTAGTACAGAAAATACTAAACAGCGTAAAAAGAGATAGGAAGAATTTCACTAGGTGACCTTGACGTTTACTGGCAAATACGGAACACAGATGCCCAGCATGCTATGCCTTTTTTTTGTAGAAGGCTAGTCTGAATTGTTGCCAAAAAATACATCTACGCAAGTCGATACAAAAAAGTGATAATCTAATGTGAAACCGTTCTTATTTTAAATTGAAGAATTTATGTTGCATTATCAAATAGAGTTCGATGATTACAAACAGCACCTTGTTCACGTAACAATTCGTTTTTTAGCGAATCCAAATCAGGAACTATGGTTACCAACGTGGATTCCAGGCAGTTATTTAATTCGTGAATTTTCTAAGCATATTGAAGCTGTAAAAGCTTACGATGAAGCTGGACGCATGCTCAATATTAAAAAAACTGAAAAAAATCGCTGGCGTTTATTTAACACCGATCATGAGTTAATTACTGTTGAATACGATGTCTATGCATACGATTTATCAGTACGTGGTGCTTATGTAGATCAAACACGTCTATATATTAACCCAGCCTGTGTATGCTTAGGTTTAGATGGACAAGAGCAATCTGCTTGTGAATTAGAAATCTTTTTGCCTGATGAATTAAAACACTTTCAATTAGCAACTGGTTTAGCTTCAAAAAGCTTAGTTAAGGGACGTTTTACCTTAAAAGCTGATCATTATGATCAACTCATAGATAGCCCATTTGAACTTGCGGAGCAAACACGTTTTAGCTTCGAAGCTCATGGAATTGAACATGAGTTTGCAATTTCTGGACAGCACAGTGCCAATGTAGAACGTTTAAAAACAGACATTGAAAAAATTTGTGCAGCCGAAATTGAAATGTTTGGTTCAGCCCCATTTAAAAACTATACCTTTATGACGATGGCTACAGGGAATAGTTATGGTGGCTTAGAGCATTGCAACAGCACAAGTTTGATTACACCACGTGATGATTTACCAAAATCGAATGAACCAACTGAACCTTCGAAAGATTATCAACGTTTCTTAGGTTTATGTAGCCACGAGTATTTTCATTCTTGGTTAGTAAAGTTTATCCGTCCAGAAAACTTTGCGAACTACAATTTGCATCAAGAAGGTTATACCTCGCTACTGTGGATCTTTGAAGGGTTTACTTCATATTATGATGATCTCATTTTATTACGTAGCGGTGTGATCTCTCAGAAGTCTTATCTAGATTTGTTGAAGTCACAGCTTGATCGTTATTTACAAAATCCGGGGCGCTTTGTTCAAACAGTAGCTGAATCAAGTTTTGATGCATGGATTAAGTTTTATCGTCCAGATGAAAATACGAATAATGCCGGTACGAGCTATTACAACAAAGGCGCATTAGTTGCCTTATGTCTAGATTTAGGCTTACGTTTACGTGGTTCCAGTCTAGATGCCTTAATGCGTCGTTTGTATGAAAACACGCAAAATGGTATTCAGGTCAATGAGCGTACTGTTTTTGATTTATGTGAAGAGTTAACTGGCGATAGTTGGGTTGAGCAGATTAATCATTTGATTAATACCACTGAAGAATTGCCGCTTGATCAGTTATTCCCTGAGTTTGGCTTAAGCTATACGCTTAAAAATGATAAGACCTTGGCTTATGGCTTAAAGTTAACTGATAAGCCAGAGGGCGTATTAGTACAAAATGCTCACCGTGAAGGAGCTGGTGCAAAAGCTGGTATTTCTGCCAATGATGTCATTATTGCAATTGATGGATTAAAAGCGACCACAAAACTTATTGAAAAATATGCTAAACAAAAGGGCAGTTACCCAGTCTTGGCTTTCCGCCGTGATGAGTTGTTATCATTTGAGGTTACAGGCGACAGTATCAACTTAACTGAAGTTGAACTTTTTGTTGAAGATCAAAGCAAAGCTGATAAATGGTTAAAAGCCTAAATAACAGTGAATTAATTTATAAAAAACTGATGTTTCGTACATCGGTTTTTTACTTTTTAGTAGATTATAAAAATTGAAATAGGTGTTATCTTTGAGTTTATTTTGAATGAAAAGTATAATATTTGTCAGAACTCTGAAAGATATCTCATGTAATTTAACAATGTCCTATATCTAAAAAGTTGGTAATCGTGCATGTATTACCATAAGTTAGGTATAAGATTATCATTAATAGATTTAAATTATGTATTATTTCGCTGCGAAATGTCGTTATCACTGGATATTTCGTTGACTGAAAGCCAATGAGAGCCGATACTCTCAGGGTTTTATTTAAGCATATCGGTTCGTAGGTACTGGGCCAAAAGCTCGGTCCTCAAAACTCAATTCAACGGAAGGGGCTATATATGGCTGGTGAAAAGTCAACTATCATTTACACACTGACTGACGAGGCGCCATTATTGGCGACTTATTCGCTACTGCCGATCATTGAGACCTTTACTAAGCCAGCAGGTATCGAGATTGTTAAAAGTGACATCTCTGTAGCTGCACGTGTGCTCGCAGAATTCGCTGACTACCTAAGTGAAGAGCAAAAGGTATCCGACAACCTTGCTGAGCTAGGTCGTCTTACACAAGATCCAGATACTAACATTATCAAACTCCCAAATATTAGTGCCTCTGTTGCGCAATTGACAGCATGTATTAAAGAACTTCAATCTAAAGGTTATCCAATTCCTGACTATCCGGAAAACCCAGCGACTGAAGAAGAAAAAACAATCAAAGCTCGTTATGGCAAATGCCTAGGTTCAGCAGTAAACCCTGTCCTTCGTGAAGGTAACTCAGACCGTCGTGCTCCTGCTGCCGTTAAAAATTACGCTAAGAAACACCCTCATTCAATGAGCGAGTGGAAACAATGGTCACAAACTCACGTTTCACACATGGAAGAAGGTGACTTCTACCACGGTGAAAAGTCAATGACGCTTGACCGCCCACGCAACGTAAAAATGGAACTTATCACAAACAGTGGTAAGAGCATTGTTCTTAAGCCAAAAGTTGCGCTTCAAGAAGGCGAAATCATTGACTCAATGTTCATGAGCAAGAAAGCACTTTGTGATTTCTATGAAAAAGAACTTGATGATTGTAAAGAAGCAGGAATTTTATTCTCTTTACACGTTAAAGCGACAATGATGAAAGTTTCACACCCGATTGTTTTCGGTCACTGTGTGAAAATTTACTATAAAGAAGCTTTCGAAAAACACGGTAAGTTGTTTGATGAATTAGGCATTAACGTAAATAACGGTATGGCTGGGTTATACGAAAAAATCGAAACTCTTCCAACATCATTACGTGAAGAAATCATTGAAGACTTACATGCTTGCCAAGAACACCGTCCTGCACTTGCGATGGTTGACTCAGCAAAAGGTATTACTAACTTCCATTCGCCTAACGACATTATCGTAGATGCTTCTATGCCTGCAATGATCCGTGCTGGTGGTAAAATGTGGGGTGCTGATGGTAAGCAATACGATGCTAAAGCAGTAATGCCAGAATCAACATTTGCCCGTATTTACCAAGAAATGATCAATTTCTGTAAATGGCATGGTAACTTCGATCCGAAGACTATGGGTACAGTGCCAAACGTTGGTTTGATGGCTCAAAAAGCTGAAGAATACGGTTCTCACGATAAGACTTTTGAAATTCCTGAAGCAGGTATCGCAAACATTACCGATCTTGACACTGGTGAAGTGTTATTGACTCAAAATGTTGAAGAAGGTGATATCTGGCGTATGTGTCAGGTGAAAGACGCTCCGATTCGTGACTGGGTAAAACTTGCAGTGACTCGTGCACGTAACTCAGGCATGCCTGCGATCTTCTGGCTTGACCCATATCGTCCACACGAAAATGAATTGATCAAGAAAGTACAGAAGTACTTAAAAGATCACGATACGACTGGTCTTGATATCCAGATCATGTCTCAAGTACGTGCAATGCGTTACACACTTGAGCGTGTAGTTCGTGGTCTCGATACAATTTCTGTAACTGGTAACATTTTACGTGACTACTTAACTGACTTGTTCCCAATTATGGAACTTGGTACTTCTGCGAAAATGTTGTCTATCGTTCCGCTTATGGCGGGTGGTGGTATGTACGAGACTGGTGCAGGTGGTTCAGCACCTAAACACGTACAACAACTTGTTGAAGAAAACCACTTACGTTGGGATTCGCTTGGTGAGTTCCTTGCGCTTGCAGTTTCTTTAGAAGAAATGGGTATTAAAGAAAATAATGCTCGTGCGAAGTTACTTGCGAAAACACTTGATGAAGCGACTGGTAAATTACTCGACAATGACAAGTCTCCATCACGCCGTACAGGTGAGCTTGATAACCGTGGTAGCCATTTCTACTTATCACTTTACTGGGCAGAAGCACTTGCGGCTCAAGACGAAGATGCTGAGTTGAAAGCTAAATTTGTTCCACTTGCAAAAGCATTAGCTGAAAACGAACAGAAGATCGTTGCTGAGCTTGCTCAAGTACAAGGTAAAGCAGCTGACATTGGTGGTTACTATGCAGTTGATCCTGCGAAAGTAAGCGCTGTAATGCGTCCAAGTGCTACATTTAATGCAGCGCTTTCAACTGTTCAAGCTTAATAACTAATTCGTTAGTAAATAGCTGAAAAGCCGGTGCATATGCGCCGGCTTTTTTATTTTTATAAATAATAGCTATTAAAAAAGCCCACTTATGTGAGCTTTTAAAAATTAAATGTTTTTATCGACCATTACGGCTACGACCACGAGGTGCTTTAGTATTTGGACGAGTTGTACCGTTAGTTTTACGACGTGGCTTTTCACTTTCATCCATTTGCCAGATACGCTTTGTACCAGACTTTTTAACAGAACCATCTTTATTCTTACGAACCATTGGTTTGCCACCTGTACCCCCAGGTTTTTTCACATACGAGCGTGAACGATAAGGTTGCTCGGCTGGAACATCTTTAAAGTCTGGGTAGAGTAGAGGTTCGATTTCTTTGGTCTCGCCCGGCTGTAATCCTAATTGGACTAAATCAATTGAACCGATTTTAGTACGAATGAGACGTAAAGTCGGGAAACCTACCGCAGAGGTCATGCGACGAACTTGGCGGTTACGACCTTCACAAATAGAGATTTCAATCCAAGATGTTGGAATACTGGCACGGTAACGTACAGGAGGGTCACGGTCCCATAACCATTCAGGTTCACTTACCTTAATTGCTTTAGCTGGTAAAGTCATACCATCATTAAGCTCTACACCTTTACGAAGTTGCTCAAGCGCTTCTTCGGTAACATCGCCATCAACTTGAACTAAATACGTTTTGTATTTTTTATTCGCAGGGTTAGTAATGAACTGATTCAAACCACCATGATCGGTTAAAAAAACTAAACCCTCAGAGTCCATATCAAGACGGCCTGCTATGCGTAAAGTCGGGTCATCTATAAAGTCAGACACCGTCATATGCGCTTCGTCTTTACGAAACTGGGAGAGCACGTCATAAGGTTTATTGAGAATGACGATTTTCATAAAAAATGACTTCTTCTTTCAAATAAGAGGTAAAAACATTGAGCAATATTTAAGTGTGAAATTTGCTTATTTCCCACATAAATCTCAAAAAGGATTAAATTCGATTAAGCTATTATGCGTGAATAAAAGTTGAAAGTATTGTTTATCGATAATTATTTTTTTTTGGTTAGTTAAATATTATAAAAGGGAGAATCTACACAATGGGTTATCAGAAGATCGTTGTTCCTGCCGACGGTGATAAAATTACAGTAAAAGCAGACCTGTCACTGAATGTACCGAATCATCCAATTATTCCTTTTATTGAGGGTGATGGTATTGGTGTAGATATTACACCGACAATGAAAACCGTCGTCGATGCAGCTATTTTAAAAGCTTACGGTGGCAAACGCTCTATCGAATGGATGGAAGTGTATTGCGGCGAAAAGGCCAATAAAATTTATGGCACCTATATGCCAGAAGAAACTTTTGAAGCCCTGCGTGAGTTTGTTGTTTCAATTAAAGGCCCTTTAACCACTCCAGTTGGTGGTGGTATTCGCTCACTCAATGTAGCATTACGTCAAGAATTAGACTTGTACGTGTGTGTACGCCCTGTACGCTGGTTTAAAGGTGTTCCATCACCTGTTCAGCACCCTGAACTGACCGACATGGTGATTTTTCGTGAGAACTCGGAAGATATTTATGCAGGTATTGAATGGAAAGCAGACTCTGAAGAAGCGAAGAAGGTAATTAAATTCCTTCAAGAAGAAATGGGCGTCACAAAAATTCGTTTTCCTGAAGGATGTGGTATTGGTATTAAACCCGTTTCTAAAGAAGGATCGCAACGTTTAGTTCGTAAGGCCATCCAGTTTGCCATAGATAATGACAAACCATCGGTGACTCTTGTTCACAAGGGCAATATTATGAAATATACCGAAGGTGCATTTAAAGAATGGGGATACGAGTTAGCGCTAGATCGTTTTGGTGGTGAACTCATAGATGGTGGTCCTTGGGTTAAAATTAAGAACCCTAAAAATGGTAAAGACATTATTATTAAAGATGTAATTGCAGATGCTTTCTTACAGCAAATTTTGATGCGTCCTGCGGACTACTCAGTGATTGCAACTCTTAATTTAAATGGTGACTATATTTCCGATGCATTAGCAGCAGAAGTAGGAGGGATTGGAATTGCTCCCGGTGCAAATATTGGTGGCGCTATTGCAGTTTATGAAGCAACACATGGAACAGCACCTAAATATGCTGGGCAAGATAAAGTAAACCCGGGCTCAATTATTCTATCTGCTGAAATGATGCTTCGTGATATGGGATGGACGGAAGCGGCTGACTTAATTATTAAGGGTATTTCAGGAGCGATTGCCGCTAAAACGGTGACTTACGATTTTGAGCGTTTAATGCCGGGCGCAACCTTATTGCGTTGCTCTGAATTTGGTGATGCCATAATTCAACATATGGAAGATTAAACTTAAATAAAAAGGCCCTCGAACGAGGGTTTTTTTGTATATAAGTATTTATACATTTTTATGCTATTAAAAATTAAAGCTAAGAGTGGGCAGTGTATACCCATAATAAACAAGCCAATACTGTAAAACTTAGCAATATTAAACCTTGTCCGTGATGAGTAGCATACAGAGGTACATTACCAATGCTATGCGTCATTTTATAGTTCAAAACAGGCCTGATACAAAAGAAAAAAAGAGGTAATGATAAAATCACTGTATTACTAATTTTAATGCTATACCGGAAATAGTAACTAAATAGCCCTATCGTAGCCGCATATAGCAGCGTTTTGAAAAGCACTTCACCACTGGTATATATATCTATGCCAATATAAAAATTAAACTTCCATATAAGAAGGCTAACTGTAGCAATTATTGTAATAATGCCGACAACAACCGCATTTGCTGGGTTTGATACATTGTACATTTTTAAAGTTTTTAATTGGTATAAATTAATTTGAATAAAATATATATTATAAAAAAGTATAGTACATTGACTATTTTTAACTTTATAAAATGCCTCAAAAAATCTGATTTAGACATTTTGCGACTCACGCGAGTTTGAACTAGTCTCTTTAAATACCCATAAGGCAAAACAGAATATAATGACTATTAGTAGACCTAAACTTTGACCATGACCCGAGAGATAAAACGGAACATCTGGGATGGTTTGGAGGGCTTTATAATCAAGAATTGGTTCTAGCCAAAAGTACGCGAATGGAACAGCAATTAAAAATTGTGTTGTAAACTCAATATGATCGCGTGTTAAAAAGCCAAGAATAGCTGCTGTGCCAATATAGATAATGATCTTTACAGAGACCTCATAGGATGTTGTGATATCCAGTGCAAAAATGGTCCGGCATTTAAATGCCAGTAATGAAACACAGATAAAAGCAAACATCGCCAAGAGCTTTAAAAGCTCATCAATATAATTGTTATTGCTCATGTCTTACTCTATTTTAAGTATTAAAAATTATAAATTTTTATCGAATATAGATCAGAAAATAACACTCTACATTGACATAATATGACATTTTTTGTCAGTTGAGCTTACTGAGTAGGCGTATAGACATAGGTGTTAGGCAGTTAGCTCTACTGATCTACTCATTAATTTTTATTGCATAAATTCGGGATGTTTAGCAGTTTTAGGTAGCCCGATTTTCTTTTGATAGCTTTGGTCTAAAGCCTGAATAATAAGTACAAAGACAATTAAAAAGAGAGGAAAGTACAAAGTTTTCATAGTTTGGTTTCTCCGAGAGAATTTTGTATGGAAGAATGGGTACGAATTAAAAGGCTCAATGCAAATAACAAAACAATGCCTCCCATTAAAAACAGATGGGCATAAGACCAATGCAAGTGGTGTAAAGTACTAATAACAACGCCACCTAATAGCTGAGTGCTGGCAAACCCAATGGTGGCAAGGCTCCAGATTTTTTGATAACGCTGTTCATAAATCTGTAGCAGACTATAAGAGCTAATAAATACAGTGGCTGGTGTAAGTAGACCTGTAAGAAAGGACGATAAGGCGAGTAAAGCAGTAGCATGGGAAAAGAATGGTAAAGCAACTGCCAAGCAGTAGACACCGTATAGCCATTTAATGGCTTGTAAATAACCAGTAAAGCGGCTTAAACAATAAGCTACAAAGGCGCCAATACAGCTTCCTATCCCATAAAGAACCCAAAATAAATTTCGTTGTTGCAAGGGAAAGTGTAGGGTTCCCGATAAGTAGTCCATCCAGAACAAAGAGTGGGGAATATAAGCAAAAGCACTGCACATATAAGCAATAATAATGACAAGCCCCAAACGTGAGTGTTTGAAGTTTTGAGGAGCTTGCGTTGTGACTTGTACGGCCTGAGTAGACTGATATTTTAATAAGCGGAAAAGAACGAAACTGCCAATAATAGAGAGTATTGCAAAAATGCTCCATACATATTGAACAGACATGTTTTTGAGAGCAGGAATAATGAGAGTAGCAGATAACACGCCTGCGCCAATACCACTAAACCCTAAAAAATTAACTTTAAGTCTTTGGCTAATTGCAATATTTTTCATAGCAAAGCTAGGTGCTAAAATCATGAGTAGGCCACCCGCGACACCTGAAATAGTACGCCAGAGAACAAACCAAGCCATAGGCATGTGTATAAACGAACAGCAGAGCAGGCTTAAACTGCCTAAGACAGCTGAACTTGTGATCAAAGCGGGAATAGATTTTTCTTTAATGCTAAACAGTGCCAATAGTGCGCCAACCAGATAGCCCAATAAATTTGCACTTCCTAAATAGCTTGCAAAGTCGTGAGTCCATCCATATTGCACAATCATAATAGGCATGAGCGCAGTATATGAAAATCTAAAAATACCAATTCCTAGACAAGTCGCTAAAAAGACAAGCAGGCTCATTCGATAGAACGTAGACATAGGAAGTCTCTCAATTTTTTTATTATTAAAAGCGAGTTTATTTATCATTAGAAATGATTTAATATGATATTAATTATCTTGTTTTGAGATAGTGGTATGTTGCTTAAGTCTTTAGAGTTTTTTTTAGCGGTTGCAGAGAGTGGAAGTTTTTCACTAGCTGCACAAAAAATGTGTACGGTTCAATCGAACATCACAAGTCATGTGAAGAAGCTTGAAGAAGAGTTAGGCGTGGTTTTATTAAATCGCCATAACCCCGTTACATTAACTAATGCAGGACAGCAGCTACATAGTTATGCTGTCCAAATGATCGCACTGCATAATAAAGCGAAAAAAATTTTTCAAGAAGGTGATATTGACCCGAATGAAACCATTCGTTTGGGCAGTATGGAAACGACAGCAGCAATACGACTTCCTCAATTGCTTAATCAATGTATGCAGCAATATCCGAATTTACCAATTGAGCTTCAAACTCACTCAACCCGATATTTGTTAAATGCTGTGCAACAAGGAGAAGTCGATTGTACGTTTGTTGCTTCTAAATATGTAATTCCAGAGTTATATAGTTTTCCAGTGTGGCAAGAACAACTGGTTTTAGTTTGCCCAAAACAACAAACTCACTTTCCCGACATTACCACCCTCGCAAAGACTCGTTTTATTGCGTTTCGACAAGGTTGTTCTTATCGGCATGCAATTGAGCTGTTTTTAAATGATCATAGTGTCCCACCTTCACAAATTATGGAAATGGGTAGTCTCGATGGCATTGTGAGCTGTGTAGAATTAGGAGTCGGTTTTGCTTTGTTGCCCAAGTCATATCTGAGCAAAGTAGCCGATAAAGTCTCATTAAGTTGTTTTGAAATTAACACTGAATCTGCACATTTCACTACTTATTTGGTTGCTCAGCCTCCTGAAACATGGGGCAGTAATTTAAAGCAATTTATTTGTTTTATTGAGCAAAACTTTATACAGAAATGCGCTTAATTTTTATACATAAATATCCTACTTATCTTATGTTTTAAAAGTGATATATATGTATTTAAAAGTCATTTTATATTCTCATTCAGATCAGTAATGATCTGCATGCTAGAAAATTGTTGAAAAGGGTAGTTTATATAGGCCGGCTATGGTCAAATATGCCCCCTTAAAAGATGACACAAGCAATAAGTTGGAGTTTGGGAATGAATATACCCTTAATCATCAATATTGTGGTTTTTGTCGGGTTAATATTTTTACTCGCCCAAACACGTAAAACGGACTGGAGCTTGTCTAAAAAAGTTCTTGCCGGCTTAGTTCTAGGTGTGGTGTTTGGCTTAGGACTACATTTGATTTATGGCGGTGGCCATCCGATTCTTGCTGAATCTATTAGCTGGTTTAATATTGTTGGTAACGGCTATGTAAAACTTTTACAAATGGTCGTGATGCCTTTGGTCTTTGTTTCGATTTTAGGTGCGGTAGCGAAGCTGCACCAAGCTTCTTCTTTAGGAAAAATCAGCTTCTATACCATCGGAACTTTGTTATTTACGACACTCATCGCTGCGCTGGTTGGGGTATTTGTGACGAACTTATTTGGTTTAACTGCCAAAGGTTTGGTACAAGGGGCTGCAGAAACAGCTCGACTTACCGCGATTCAGACTGACTATGTGGGTAAAGTAACAGACTTAAGCGTACCGCAATTTATACTTTCTTTTATTCCGAGTAACCCTTTTGCTGAGTTAACGGGTGCAAATCCGACTTCAATTATTAGCGTGGTTATCTTTGCTGTATTTTTAGGGATAGCAGCACTCAACTTGATGAAAGATGATGCAGAAAAAGGTCAACGTATTCTGACGGCTATTCAGACTTTACAGTCATGGGTCATGAAGCTTGTTCGTTTAGTAATGACGCTTACACCGTATGGTGTTTTTGCTCTCATGACAAAAGTTGTGGCAAGTTCAAATGTTGCGGATATCTTGAACCTAGGCGGTTTCTTGGTCGCGTCTTATTTAGGCTTGGCGATTATGTTTGTCGTACATGCCATTATTTTGACTCTGACTGGTGTTTCTCCCCTTAAGTTCTTCAAGAAAGTTGCTCCAGTTCTTACATTCGTGTTTACGAGTCGTTCAAGTGCAGCAAGTATTCCACTTAGCATTGAAGCGCAAACTCGTCGTTTAGGCGTGCCTGAGTCTATTGCAAGTTTCTCTGCTTCTTTTGGTGCCACTATTGGACAAAATGGTTGTGCGGGTTTATATCCAGCCATGCTCGCAGTCATGGTTGCGCCAACTATGGGTATTAACACCCTAGACCCAATGTGGATTGCTTCGTTAGTGGGTATTGTCACTTTAAGTTCAATTGGCGTCGCTGGTGTTGGTGGTGGTGCAACTTTCGCAGCATTGATCGTACTTCCTGCGATGGGCTTACCTGTAACTTTAGTTGCACTTCTTATTTCAATTGAACCGTTAATTGATATGGGTCGTACTGCGTTAAACGTAAATGGTTCGATGACTGCTGGTGTAGTTACAAGCCAATTTATGGGGCAGACCGACAAAGCTATAATGAATAGCGAAGATGAAATTGAATTAACTCAACATCATTAAAAGTTAATATTAAAATGGCTCATCCAGTCTGGATGAGCCGTTTTTTTATATACGTAAATTGCTACTGTGATGTTAATTTTAAAAAAACTGTATCTGTTTTTCTTTTAAATAATTTTTAAAAATGAGTCTATTAAGAAAGAGAGCACTAACATGAAAATGTATCAAGTCGATGCTTTTACCAAAGAATTATTTCGTGGAAACCCTGCTGCTGTAGTAGTTGAAAAAGAGTGGCTAGATGCAGATTTAATGCAAAAGATAGCGCTTGAAAATAACTTATCCGAAACTGCTTTTGTAAAAATTATAGACTCTGAAAATTATGAAATCCGTTGGTTTACTCCAACAGTTGAAGTCGATTTTTGTGGACATGCGACTCTTGCCAGTGCGTTCGTATTATTTAAAGATTATACCGAGAAAAAGACTCTTAATTTTCATGTACGAAACTTAGGCCTATTTGTCGTTCATCGAGATGAAGACGGCAAAATCAGAATGAATTTTCCAATTCGTAAGGCTCATCAAGTTGAAGATTATCCGGCTGTTTTACGTCAAGCATTAACAAAACCGTTTAAAGTGGTTTATCAAAATGTTCAAGCCTACATTGTTGAATATGAATCAGTTCAAGATGTGTTAGATGAGAAGCCTGACATGAATTTGCTTAAAGCCTTAGGTAAGCGGACTGCGATTACCACCAGTGGTCTTGATGTAGCAATAACGTCAAGAGCAGATCAAGACTATGATTGCGTATCGCGTTACTTTGCTCCTGTCGCAGGTATAGAAGAAGATCCTGTTACAGGTTCAATTCATACCGCAATAGCACCGCTATGGGCAGAGAAACTCGCTAAAAATAATATTACTGCTTATCAGGCTTCTAACCGTGGAGGCGTTTTGTATTGTAATGTCTTAAATCAGGAGCGTATTGAAATTTCAGGCTATGGCAAACTTTATATGCAAGCAGAAATTTTTCCTTAAAATATAAGGCCGTTTAAATAAACGGCTTTTTTTTCAAATCTTTACTATTAATGTCAGCTTAAATTTCCTACTATAGTCCCACAACTATTGATTTTTTATTATTCAAATTAATTGGTATTTATATGTTTATGCAGTTTAAACAACTGACTCTCTCCCTATGTATTCTTGGTTTAAGTGCTGCGTCTTTTGCACAAACAACATTAGTAAAAAGTAAGCAAAATATTGAGGAATATAAATTAGATAATGGTTTTCGGGTCGTACTTGCCCCGAATGACAAAGAAAATAAAATCTTTATTAATACCATCTATTTGACAGGTTCTTTAAATGATCCGCAAGGTAAAGGTGGCTTAGCACATTTACTTGAGCATTTGGCCTTTAAAGGCACGCAAAATGTAAAAGGTGAAGAATTCCAACGCCGTTTAGATCAATATACATTAATGACGAACGCGAGCACGGATTACTATTCAACTAAATACACGAATATTGTCCGTCCAGAAAAAACTGCACTTGATCAAGTACTGTATCTTGAATCTGAGCGTATGGACAAATTGGTTTTACAAGAAAAATTTGTTCCTTCTGAAATTGAAATCGTAAAGCGTGAACGTGAAGTCCGTATGGATCAGCCTTTTGCTGTTTTAATGGATCAAATGTGGAAATCGGCTTATGGAAACCAGTATTTAGGACGATTACCGATTGGTGATTTGCCAGAGCTTAAGTCAATTAAAATGCCGGAATTGAACCAGTTCTACCGTAGTTGGTACGCACCTAATAATGCGGTCATGGTGATTTCAGGTAAGTTTGATAAAACTGATGTTTTAAAAACGATAGACCAATATTTTAGTCCAATTCCTGCGCGAGCTGTGCCTAAGCGTGTTCAGGTGCCTGTGTTAGATTCTACAAAAATAAAGAATCGTGAATTTGTGGTGAAAAAAGGCAGTGATTTAGCCAAATTCCATATTTATATGAATGGAAAAAACATCAAAATTCAGCCGACACTGGCTTTAGCACCAATGTTATATACCATGCAGCCAAGTGGTCATTTGTACCAGAATATGGTTGAAACAGGCATTAGCACAGACGTTCAGGCATCAACTTGGTTAGACCAAGATTTTAATGTTGTATTTTTAGGGGCGGTCTACTCACCTAAAAACGACCCCAACAAAGTAGAAAGCGCTTTGCTCTCTGGAATTGAAAAAGGTAAACCTTTTACAGAGACTGAGCTAAAACGTGTAAAAAGTTTAATGAAAACACAAAGCGAGTTAGTCAATAAAGACGCCGTTGCTTTGGGTTCTCGTTTAAGTGATTACAGCGTAGCTGGTGGGCAGTGGGATCAATATTTTAAAGATTTAGATGCAGTTGAGAAAGTGAAGCTCAATGACGTAAATCAAACCTTAAAACAGTTCCTTATTGCTGGGCATCGTATTGATGGCGATATTTTGCCAACACCTGAAGATCAAAAGAAAGCATTACAACTCGACCCAAAAGATAAACCTAAAACTTTAGATCAGACAGATGCTAAACCAGAACCTTTAAAAGACCCGAAAGTTTATCAAGAAGAAGTTAACGAGTTTTTAAAAACTTCTAAGCAATATGCTGAGAGTAATGAGAAAAAGATTATTCGTGGAAAACTTAAAAATGGAATGAAGTATGCTTTGTTCCCTGTGGAAACCCGTGATGATCGTACCTATGCCACCATTACTATGGATTTTGGTACAGAAAAATCTTTATTTAATAAAGGCACGGTAGTTGATTTAACTTCGTATTTATTACTTCGTGGTTCTGATAAATATAGCTTGCAAGATATTGCCGATAAATCGATTGATGCTGGTGGCGCGGCTTATGCGAGTGCTGACGGCAATGGCATGACCATTAATATTCAATCTAAAACTGAAAAGTTTGATGAATTCTTCAAGTTTGTTCTAGAGGTTATGAAAAACCCTAAATTTGAACAATCTCAATTCGATTTAATTAAATCTCAAAGCTTATCTAGTCTTGATCGACCTTATACAGAACCTGATGTAGTTGCAGGTTTAACGTTGTCACGTTTAGTTGAAGAATATCAGCCAGGTGATTTACGCTACCACTTTGAACCTGAGTTAGCCAAAAAACAATTAAAGGATGTGACCCAAGAACAAGTCAAAGAGTTATATCAGCATTTCTTTGCAATGAACCATGCCCAAATTGCAATTACTGGCGCATTTGATGCCAAAAAAATGAAAAAACTATTAAATCAGGAGTTTGGTAGTTGGAACAGTAAACAACCATATGAAAAAATCTTAATTCAACACGTCGATTTTCCTGCTCAGCAAGTACATGCTTTATCTGAACAACGTGAGTTTGGTAGTTATCAAAGCGTACTTGCGATACCGGTTGGAAAAAATCATCCGGATGCATCTGCCTTAATTTTAATGAATTATATTTTAGGTGATTCTCAAATTTCTTCGCGTTTGGCTCAAGAGCTTCGTGAAAAAAATGCATTAGTTTATGGTTTTGGAACAGGACTGCAACTTGATCAGGACACCAATGTGGGTGCATTAAGTATTAGTGCAAACTATACGGCGGGGCGTTCGGCACAAGTTTCTGCTTCAGTTCATAAGGTATTAAATGACTTATTAACCAATGGTATTACCGAGCAAGAGCTTGCAGCAGCTAAAGCAGATCTCATGAAAAAACGTGTTACTGCATTAGAGGATGAGCGTAATATTCACGGTATGTTAAATATTGAGCTTGAGTCAGGTAAAACATTACTGGATCGTGTTAAGCATGATCAAGATTTAACAAAGCTAACTGTTGCTGATGTGAATGCAGTCATTAAAAAATATATTAAACTTTCCAATCTCGTTGAAGTGATGGCTGACCAATATGGCCAAGCGCAAAAGCAATAAATGACTTGCCAAATAAAAAGCCACATGAAGTGGCTTTTTATTTGGGTATTTAAAATTTATTAATGATCATGGTCATGCTTATGAGTATGAAAATCTTCATTCTTACGGAAACGTAAATAGTTTTCGAACTGTTCACAGTACTCATCAAAGTTATCTTCAAGCATCATTTGAAATTGTTGAAGCAGATAAGACATCACTTGCTCTTTTGCATCACGCATTTCATTGCCATCTTTAAAATTATTGGCAGCGACCCATGTATTAAAACGGGCAGTTGCAAATAACATCGCAGCACTCACTTGTCCGCGAAGCTCAGCTGGATCAGGTTTTTGGCCTTTAGGCGGGCGACAAAAATCATTCGCTTGTTTAATGAATTCATCCGCACGCTCAAAGAAAACAGCATTTAACGCTTCTTCTTCAGTAATATCTGTTGCATTAATCTTTTGAGACATGACTTATTCCCGCAAAAATAGAGCTGCTTATTATAGGCAAAGCCTTGCGGAAACAAAACCTTTGCCTTAGTCTGTAAATAGCCTAAGTATTGGGAGTTATAATATGCAAGATGCAATTGCCGTTCAAAGTCTAAAAACAGACATTGCTTTATTACGTCAGCATGTTTTTCCGCCCCAGTATTTGGAGCATGTCGAAGGGCTACCAATTTATTATGGTTTGCAAGAAGAAGTCTTAGCCTATTATCAACAATGGAAAGATTTAATAGAAAGGGCACAAGAGCTTTTTCAGCCTTTTATGGAAGATGAATTACCAGATGCGATTCATTTACCGAGTCATTTAAATTTACCTTTATTCTTTTTCCATGTAGACCGAATTCGTATTAATAAAACACGCGCAAAAGAATCTAAAACTTTCCGTGGTGTGGCCAGTCTTATTGAAAAATGTGGACAGTTTGACACAGACCAGATTTTTACCATGCAAGAATGGTTGCAAAGCGACGACACGGCAGCATTAGTTGCACACCGCGAATTTATCGATTTAAGAACTTATGTATTCCAGCATGGTCAAACTGAATATACGCGTTCACGGTTTTATACCAATGGTATTGTGTTGGGGGTAGAGCCACACTTTAAACTTGTTGACGCTCGTGATAAGCCAAGAAAACAGCGTAGTGATAGCTATAGCGACCCATTAGCAGATAATGGTGTATGGAAAGTATTTGGTAAATATAGATAAAAAGTCGCGGCATATTTGTCGCGACTTTAAAATTCTTACCAAAATATTTTTGCCTGTTTAAATTTTTGCAAAGCTTCGGCAGACTGATTTTGTAAATAAGGCTGTTTGGCTTTAACCCATCCTAATGCAAACCAAAAATGTGGGTCATGTTCAGTTGCTTTATTAAATAGATCTTCGGCAATAAACAAGTCGTTATAAAGTCCTAAAGTATTTTGCACAGGCTGTAATTTTTTTAAAAACTGCTGAACATTTTTACGTGGATATAAGCTTGATATAAATTCGATACAGTAACGTAATTGCTTCGCTTTTTTACGTATTTTGTGCTGTTCAGTGACTTCAAGTTCTGTGAAATGCTCGGCATGACTTATGACTTGGTGATGTAACTTGTCTAAGCTTTTTTCTATCTGTTTTTTCAATTTTCCTTTAGCGTTTTGGTTATCTTCTTCTGAATAAGCAAATGCCAGTAATGCGAGCACGAGCTTAACGGTTTCTGCAGATTTAAACAGTGTGGTTAGGTCTTTTAATGGCTGCTCAGAAATAGGTAGCAAAAGTTCAGGTGAACCATGCTGCACAATCATCGGTAAAATTTCAGTACGAATGGCATCTTCGTCTCGCGTGTCTCCAAGCTTGCGGAAAAGCTCGGCAATTTGTTCTTCCCACACAGGATTTAACTCGTCTGACCATGTTGCAAAATGGTGAAGTGCGCTGCGTAAACGGCGTAAGCTCACGCGTGCTTGATGAATGTGTTCAGCGTCTGCAACACCATCAGCAATTGCAGCCATATTCGGCAAGAACTGTCCCAAACAGTTTTCTACAATTTTTTTGAGCGCCTGTTCTGCTGAAACGTCTTTATCTAAGTTCAGATTTTTTGCGTGAACAGCCGGTGAAGCAGCTTGCCCCAATGCAAGTAAATTACCTCGCTCGGCTTTACTTCTAACATCGAGCCAAAGTTCATAACGATTAATCCATTGCTGAGCAAATTGAATAAGTGTTTTAACTGCACCTTGTTTAAGTTCGAACTCAACTTCGCAAATTTTGCTTTGTGCTGTTGCTGTTTTTACGACGCCGTCATCCAGACAGACTTCAATTGCTGTGTCATCTGCTTCAAAAACATGATAAGTACGTTGTACATCAGTCTCAAACTGTAAGCTTAGCTTTTCGACTTCAGAGCCTAAAGCTTGAGTAATCAAATCTGTGACGGCTTTATTGTCTTTATATAACTCAAGGTTTATTTCAGGTTCTTGTTCGCATTTTCCTAAAAAAACTTCTTCTTCAACACGATGTAAATGACTTTGGCCGGCAGCCTTAAAGGTTTGTACCCATAAATCATTTTCTTTACGTAAACGTAGAGCCATGCCATTTTTTGCGAGTAGGCGATTTGGTGTATCGTAATACTTGGCCTGTAAATGAATATGCTGCGCTTTATGCTTTTTTAAATACTGCTGAACAGTTTTTTTCTTCGATTCAGGTAACTGAAACTTAAGCTCAACTTCAACCATAATGGATCTCCCTGAATCAGGTATTTAAACTATCTTGAATAAGTATAATAGCTTAGCGCTAAAAATAATGTTTTTGATAGAGAAAGTTACAATCAAACATATGACGCTACACTTTTATTTAGGTGTACAATCAGGTGATGTTTTGATCAAATAAAAATCAGGAAGATGATCGTGAATGCACCAGTAAACTTTAGCCATGAAACTCAGCCAGAGTTTGAGTTACCGATTAAAAACTATCAGGAATTTTATCGTTTTTACTTAACCGAACACCGTAACATTATGAGCAGACGCTTACATGTGGTGGGAAGTAGCATTGGTCTATACTTTTTTTCAAAAGCGATTCGTAAGAAACAAGCTAAATATGTGCTCTATGGTTTGGTAGCGGGTTATGCAAATGCATGGGTTGGACATTTTGTGTTTGAAAAAAATAAGCCTGCCAGCTTTAAACAGCCACTTTATAGCTTTATTTCTGATTGGCGAATGCTTTCGGATGTTGCAATGGGTCGATTAAGTTTGATTGATCGCAAGCATGATAAAATTCCAAGTTAATTTATTTATTTTTTTAAATATACCGATTGGTACTGGTAAGCCTATATCAATCGGTACTTATGATGACTTATAAATCCGTTATACTAGCGAAGTTTTCAAAAGCGAGAGTAGAGTATGCGCGGTTTATATCTCATTACCAATGATGACCCAATCGAATTATTATTAGAAAAACTAGACGCTGCACTCGCAACCCATCAAATCGCAATTTTACAGTACCGCCGTAAAAAAGTAGACAAAGCCGATCAGCCTGCTGAAGTTGAACAGATTAAAGGTTTATGTGAAAAATATCAGGTTCCTTTTGTCATTAATGATGATCTAAAACTGGCTGCAAAGTTTGGTTTAGGTGTGCATTTAGGACAAAGTGACGGTGAAATTACCGATGCAAAATCACAGTTACCAGAAGGTGTCATTATTGGTCGTACTTGCCTAAACTCATTAGAACTTGCCCAAAAAGCAATTGCCGATGGCGCAACTTATGTTGCCTTTGGCGCTGTGTATGCAACTGCGACTAAACCGGAAGCAGGTAATGTAGGTATAGAAGTGATTAGGCAAGCAGCAGCTCAGTATGATTTACCTATTTGTGCAATTGGTGGTTTAACAGTTGAAAACTCAAAACCCGTGATTGAGGCCGGAGCTGACCTCTGTGCAGTCATTAGTGATATATTAGGTCGATCAACTGCTGAAATTCCTGCCCGTGTACAAGCATGGGCACAATTATTTTCTTAAGCTTTCAAAATTATTTTTAGATATTTAAGACGAGCATTTCCATGAGTTTATCTCCAAAGCAAGAACAGTTATTTAAACAAGCCAGCAAACACATTCCAGGTGGTGTGAACTCTCCGGTACGTGCCTTTAATGGCGTTGGAGGAACACCGGTTTTCATCGAGAAAGCCAAAGGTGCGTATTTATGGGATGTAGATGGCAAGCGCTATGTAGATTATGTTGGCTCTTGGGGACCAATGATTTTGGGTCATGCTCATCCAGATATTATTAAAGCTGTACAAACAGCAGCAGAAGATGGTTTAAGTTTTGGTGCACCAACCGTACACGAAACTACCTTGGCAGATATCATTTGTGAAATCATGCCATCTATTGAATTGGTACGTATGACCAACTCTGGTACAGAAGCAACTATGACTGCTATTCGTTTAGCACGTGGTTATACTGGCCGTGACAAGATCGTGAAGTTTGAAGGTTGTTACCATGGGCACTCTGACTCTTTATTGGTAAAAGCAGGTTCTGGTTTATTAACTAAAGGTGAGGGTGAACCAACATCGAAAGGTGTACCAGCTGACTTCGCTAAACACACTTTAACGCTGCCATATAACGATATTGCAGCATTAAAAGAATGCTTTGCAAAATTTGGTCATGAAATTGCGGGTGTCATTATTGAACCTGTCGCAGGTAACATGAATATGGTGAAACCAATTGATGGTTTCTTACAAGCGATTCGTGATGTGTGTGATGAATATAAATCTGTATTCATTATTGATGAAGTAATGACTGGTTTCCGTGTTGCATTAGGCGGTGCTCAGTCAGTTTACAACGTTAAACCTGACTTAACGACTTTGGGTAAAATTATTGGCGCGGGCTTACCTGTAGGTGCATTTGGTGGTAAGCGAGAAATCATGGAATGCATCGCACCTTTAGGTGGTGTATACCAAGCGGGAACTTTATCTGGTAACCCACTTGCTATGCGCGCAGGTATTGAAATGTTCAAACATTTACGTCAACCGGATTTTTACAGCAAATTATCGGCTCAACTTGAAAAGTTACTTGCAGGCTTACAAGCAGCAGCAGATGAAGCAGGTATTCCATTTAAAACTCAGCAAGCGGGCGCAATGTTTGGCCTTTACTTTACCGACCAAGAAGATATTACAAGCTTTGACTCAATGTTGGCATGTGATATTGAAGCTTTCAAAAAGTTCTTCCATGGCATGTTAAAGCGCGGTGTAAACTTGGCGCCGTCAGCATTTGAAGCAGGCTTTATTTCATCTGCTCATTCAGATGAAGATATCGAATATACGATTCAGGCTGCAAAAGAAACCTTCGCTGAAATGAAGTAAGCAAAAAGGCCCGTTTTAAACGGGCCTTTTAATTTGAGCTATTTTTATATTTGTAGAGAACAATGTTTTATCCCTTACCTCGAAAAATCCAGTTAGCCGCAAGTACTTCAAATTGGCCTATTGAATCTACGCATAGCATTTTGCTCATGGTTGGGTTAAATGAACTTGAAAATACCCCTGAATGGATGAACCAACCATTAGCCGATCATTTAGAAATGCTAAGCAAAAGAGCACAGGCACTCGAAATTCCAGTTATGATGATTCAGTCATCTCAACTTCAACAGGCCATGTTACAGCTTGGGCAACAGTTGTCATCAAACCCTCAGGCACAAGTGATAATGGCGGGAAATTTAACACCGCTATTTAAGCAAGTCATGCAGCTTGTTTTATCGATTACAGATTATGTAGCCGTTGTAAATGATGCGATTTTGGCGAGTAGTTTAGAGCAGCATATACAATGGATTGAAAAAATCAGTTTTGACTCCATTCAACATATAAACACACAGACTTTAATGCGCTTATGGTCTTTAAGTGCACCGTCGTCACAGGTGTTGTCCGATAAGGGAATTTTATTGGCAGTTGCTGAACAGGTTGGGCGGCATCCAATGGAAATTCATCCCGAAATAGATTTAAGAAACTATGGTCTAGACACTGCTGGAGTTAATTATCTGGTGGAATTATGGCGTGCGAACGGGGCGGGGCTAAGTGCTGAAGAGCTGATGCAAACACCTACGTTGCAACATATTATGCAGTTATTGAAGCACTAATCGGCTTTAGCCATAAACTGAATCATAATATTTGCAAATTCTGTTGTTAATTTACCCGAACGGCATTGTAATTCGGACGTAAGCTTTTTATTATTGCCCGCTTGTTTTTCATCTTACCTTGGGAATACAACTTTGAGTGATTTTCTAAGTGAACATCTGATCTATCGTGATGATGATTTTATGGTGATTCATAAACCTTCGGACATTTTGAGTGTGCCAGGGAAAGGTGATTTACATGACAGCGTTTTGACAAGACTGGTGACAATTGAACCACGAACTTTGCTCATTCACCGCCTTGACCGTGATACCTCGGGTATTTTGGTTTTTGGGTTATCTAAGCGTGGACAAAGTGCGATTGCACGCCAATTTCAAGACCGTCAAACTTCGAAAATATATGAAGCGTTAGTCGCAGGCCATCTACATGGCGAAGGGACTGTTGATATCCCTGTCGTCTATGACCCGAGTCGACCACCTTTACATATTGTCGACGCTTCTCATAATAAACCTGCTTTAACACATTGGCAGGCGATCGAACATTTCCAGATTCAGGGACAACCGGTTACGCGTGTCAAATTAACACCGATTACCGGACGTTCTCATCAACTCCGTGTACACATGCAATATCTGGGACATCCGATTGTAGGTGATACATTGTATGCAACACCGGAACAATTACTTGTTCCTCGTCTGTGCTTGCATGCCAAACAGTTAAGCTTTAATCATCCTGTCACAGGGGAATCATTAACGTTTAACTGTCCTGTACCGTTTTAATGTAAAAACTTTCAATGAGTAATTTTTGTAGCGAAATAATTTAATTGGTTTCTGCTGCAAAATTTTGCTTTAAAGACTACATAAAAAGATGCAAAAATAAGCTAATTTGCATCGTACAATATGTAGTGCGAACTTGAGAAAAAGGTGGAAAAATTGCAGCAGTATGCTATTGGTCAACGTTGGCTATCAGATACAGAGACTGAGCTCGGTTTAGGCGTTCTTATTGATGTAGATGAAAGATCTGTCAGCATTTTATTCCCCAAGAGTGATGAAACGCGTGTCTATGCACGTAATAACGCACCATTATCTCGTATCATCTTTAACACAAACGATGAAGTTCAAGATCAAGAAGGCCAAAAGTGGATTGTTGAGTCGGTTGAAGACCGCCATGGCGTTTTGCGTTACAACGTAGTTCGTACCTTAGAAAATGGCGAACAAGAACGTAAAGCGCTCAATGAAACTCGTATCGGTGCACAAATTCAATTATCAAAACCCTTAGATCGTTTGCTAGCAAGCCAGATCGATTATAAAGAGTGGTATGACTTACGCATTGAAGCCATGCTAATGCAAGCGCAAATGCAAACCAGTCCATTACGCGGCTTGGTTGGTGCACGCGTTGGTTTAATCCCACATCAACTCTATATTGCACATGAAGTCGGTAAACGTTTTGCACCACGTGTTTTACTTGCCGATGAAGTAGGTTTAGGTAAAACAATTGAAGCTGGTTTGATTATCCATCAACAGCTTAAAACTGGTCGTTCAGAACGTATCCTCATCTTAGTCCCTGATTCGCTGCAATATCAGTGGATGATTGAAATGCGTCGCCGTTTCAACTTGCAATTTTCTCTGTTCGATTTAACCCGTACTGCGTCTATTAAAGAACATGATCCAGAGCTTAACCCGTTCTTAACTGAGCAATGCATTATTGCCAGCGTCGACTTGATGGTGGACCATGACGATTTACGTGAGCAAGCACTAGAAGCTGGTTTCGATTTACTCGTTGTCGATGAAGCGCATCATTTAATGTGGAGCGAAGAAGAAGGCGGTAATGATCGTTACGACTTAGTTGAAGAGCTTGCCGAAAATACGGCTGGGGTATTACTTCTTACAGCAACACCTGAACAGCTTGGTGTAGAAAGTCACTTTGCACGCTTACGTTTGTTAGATCCGCAGCGCTTTAGCAGTTTAGAGCGTTTCTTGGATGAAGAAGCGCAATATCAGCAAACTGCTCAAGTTGCAGAAGTATTGATGTCAGATGAACCTTTAACTCAAGAGCATTTAACTGCTTTAGAGGGTTTATTGGGTCATTCAATTGAAGATCAGCCTGAACAACGTTTCAGAGCGATTCATGAGTTGTTAGACCGTCATGGTACAGGTCGTATTTTATTCCGTAATACGCGTGAAGCGATTCAAGGTTTCCCAGGTCGTGATTGCCAACCAGCACCTTTGCCAGCGCCAGAAGATTGGTCAAAAGACGGTAAACTACGTGAGCAAATGTGGCCAGAAGAAGCACAAATTGATGGATCATGGATGCAAAATGACCCACGTGTGCCATGGTTAATGGAAATTCTACGTAAAGAACTTAAACATAAAAAAGTTCTTTTAATTGCACGTAGTGGTCCTGTAGTTGAATCTTTAGAAAGCGCACTTCGTTTGCATGCAGGTATTCGTACTGCAATGTTCCATGAAGGCATGAGTTTACTTGAGCGTGACCAAGCAGCTGCTTACTTTGCAGAAGAAAGCTATGGTGCTCAAATTTTACTGTGTTCTGAAATTGGTTCAGAAGGTCGTAACTTCCAGTTTGCGAGTGATCTCATTTTATTTGATTTGCCTGCAAACCCAGATGTTTTAGAACAACGTATTGGTCGTTTAGACCGTATTGGTCAAGAAAACCGTATTCAAATTCATGTACCTTACTTAATGGGCACCGCTCAAGAGCGTATGTTCCGTTGGTACAATGAAGCATTAAATATTTTTAGCAATATTTCTCCGACAGCTCAAACGCTGCAAGAAAACTTTATTGTTGAATTAAAAGACTGCTTGCTTTCAGATCAAGGCCAAACATTCGAAGACTTACTCGAAGAAGTCAATGTTCAACGTCAAGCTTTAGAAACAGAGTTACAAGCTGGTCGAGATCGCTTGCTTGAATACAACTCATGTCGTCCTATCGTTGCACAAGAAATTGTTCAAGCCTTAGAAGACTACGATGACAACACAACATTACCTATGTTTGTGAAGCGTTTTATGTCTTCAACCAATATCGATTTTGATGAGCAAAGTAACGGTACTGTTATTATTCGTCCAACAGACCAGATGCAAGTACAAGGTTTGGCACTAGACGAAGAGGGCATGACTGCGACGTTCTATCGTGATCAAGCACAAATGCGTGAAGACGCTCAATACCTGACCTTAGAGCATCCGTTCATTGAAAGTGTAATGGAAATGATCCGTACACAATCCTTCGGTAGTACTAATGTTGCTGTTCTTAAGTCAAATGCATTAAAGCAAGGTTCTGTATTACTTGAAGTTTGGTTTAAAGTTGATGTAGTTGCACCAAAATCTTTGAACTTGCCATCAAGCTTACCGAAACAGCTCATTCGCGTGTTGTTAAGTGAAAATGGTCAGGACTTGTCTGAAAAGATCGATCCAACCATTTTAAAACCATATTTGCACCATTTAGATGGCAATAGCTGCCGCCAAGTGGTTAAAGCTCGCCGTGAAGTAATTGAAGAGCGTTATAGACAAGCGCTTGATATTGCTAAAGTAGGCTTGCCACAGTTACAACAGCAGGCAAAAGAGCATTATGGTAGCAAATGGCAATACGAGATTGACCGCTTAACTTATTTAAAACAGTTCAACCCAAGTATTCGTCAAGACGAAATTGAGCGCTTACAGAAGTTGCAAAAAGAAGGCTTGAGTTTACTCGATGGCTTAACTGTAACTCCGGAAGCGATTCAAGTACTTGTGGTGGTTAAACCATAAGTAGGAAATCATAAAAAAGCGCCGTAACGGCGCTTTTTTATTGAGTAAAATTTAACTAAATCATTCTGGCATCTTTTAATTCTAGTTTTAAATAGGCATAAAAGATTGGAGCTGCAATCAGGCCACCTAAACCAAAAATTGACTCAAAAATTAACATTGCCAATAAAATTTCCCATGCATTGGCATTAATTTTATGTCCAATAATTTTCGCATTAATAAAATATTCTAACTTATGTACTAATACGAGATAGAGCAGAGCAACGCCTGCTAGACCGAGTGAAACCGTAAGCGCAGCAATAAATGTGAGCGTATTTGAAATTAAGTTGCCTAAAATCGGAATTAAGCCAAACAAGAAAGTAAGAATGGTTAATGTTTTAGCGAAAGGCAGATGAACACCCCAAATCGGCAATATTACAAATGCAAATAATATAAAGAGCAGCGTATTAATTGCTGAAATTTTAATTTGAGCAAAAACGACGTTTCTAAAAGAAATTGATAACTTTTGAATACGTTGAATGAGTAAAGACTTAAATATAGGCTGTGGTGTTCGACGGTGAAAGCCATGAATAGCCACCAAAATACCAATAATAAGGCCCATAATCATCGTTACGAAGTTATGTAAGATATCGGAACTGGCATTTTTTAATGTCGTCACGTTATCTTTCATAAACGCAAAAATTTCATCTTTTAGTTCTGTAACGCTGTCTGGAATATAACCTGGAAGATATTTGCCAATTTCGGTTTGTAAGTGTAATAGCGTTTGATCGACTTTATTGTTGATATTATGGATACCTACACCTTTTAAGTCATAAACCACAAAGCTAATTAAACTTGTAATGAAAAAGGCGATGAGTGAAACCGTGATAATACTGAGTAAAATACTAATAAAAATGCGGGCTCTTTGACCATCAATATAACGTTCAACAATAGAGCTTAAACTAATAATAATTTCATAAATGAGAAAGCCAGCAAAAAAGCTTGCTAAGAGATGCAAGGGGATAACCGAAAGCAAAAAAATGCCCATCAGAATATAACTTGCAATCAGGCTTTGACGATTACTCAAACTTTGCATGTGAATCCCTAAATATCGTGGGGAAATATGGGTATGTATTGCTAGAATAATAATTACTTATACTCTTGCATGTTGGTTGCTTCAATCTACGAATTATATTTTTATCAAGAAACTGGTATATCTGTATAAAAAATGGCTTGTAAAATCACAAACCATTTTATGTTGAATTTATCGTATTTTTGCTTCGTCTAGATGACGGGCACCTTCTAAAATCATTCTTATCATAATCATGGTTTGTTCTGCGACTTCTGCACGTTGATGAACCGGAAGATCAATCACCTTAGCACCCATATGAAATACAAGTTGCGTAATTGCTTTTGCAACGAGTTCTGGATGGTATAGATGGTTGTTGTTTAATCGCTCTAGACGGATTAAATCTTCTTGTAGTTCTTGTTGGAAGAAGTTGAGCTGGCGGTCTACAGCAGCTTTATAAGAAGCTGAACCTGTAAAGCCTTCGCGTAACAACAAACTTAAATTACCTTCATCTGCATCAAGCTGTTGAAGAAAAATTTCTACCGAACTACGAATAATGCTGTCTTGAAAAGATGCCCGTAGACGAGCTTGACGAATAATCTTACGTAAAACGATACCAGCGCGGTCAATGAGTGAAATGGCTAATTCATCAATATCTTTAAAGTGGCGATAAAAGCTATTTGGTGCAATACCAGCTTCTCTCGCAACTTCACGTAAGCTTAATGAGGCGATACTTTTTTGTGGACCAATCAGGTTAAGTGCAGCCTGAAAAAGTTCCTCTTTAGTAATCGTCGCTTTTCTTCCAACAGAACGCGTTACTGTTTTTATTTCAATGACATCTTGTGAAGAGCTTGTGTCATTTTGGCTCTGAGAAAGTGAGGTTTGGGTCATGCTTTTCAATATATTCTTAAACTCTCTGGATTATAGCGTTAGACAGGGAACTTGTGAAATTGTAATTAAAAGTACGGGTGTATATACAAATATATATACATGTGTATAATAATTAAAAAAGAGCGACAGAGCCCTCAGTTATGCAAGCAATCGAAAAGAGAAATTCTCTATTCAATTCATTAACACAAGCCGTATTTGATAAAGATATGGCGAGTTTCTGGCTACAAAAAATAAATCCCTTATGGTCTGTACAGCACGGACTAGTTCAAATTGTAAAAAAAGAATTCGTAGCTCATGACACTGTGAGCCTTACTTTAAAATGCAACCGTTTGGTCAAAATGGGAGCAGCAGGTCAGCATCATCCACTGATTGTTGAAATTGCGGGCCGCCGTTATGAACGTACTTATAGCTTGACACAAATCGATGCAGAGCACTTACGTTTAACCGTTAAAAAAGTTGCTGATGGTGTTGTTAGTAATTGGTTCATTGCTGAAAGTAAGATTGGTGATATTTTTGAGCTTGGTCAACCTTATGGTGATATGCAACAAAATATCCAGACACCAAAATTAATTATGTTAGCTGCTGGTAGTGGTATTACACCAATGTTGAGCTTAATCACAGCAATTAAGCAAAGCCAGCAATTAGAAAAAGTGCAGGTTCAGCTTTTATATTGGGTAAAACAGCGTTCTGATGCTGCTTTTACAGAGTATTTCGAGCAAGTGGCTGAACAAAACCCAAATTTCAGCTATCAGGTGTTTTACACACAAGAAACACCAAATGATGAGCGCTTAAATGCCGAACATCTTGCTTTGGTTGATGATATTGAAAACAGCACGGTCTACGCATGTGGTCCATCTGGCTTTGTTTCAACTGTCGAAGAGCTTTTTGAAAAAGCAGCAGCCGTGCTTACTGAAGCGTTTAGTTTAAGCAATGCAAGTTCTGCAGATGATGTCGGTTATGTGAATGTCACATTAACTCAGTCTAATAAAGTGATTGCAATTCCTAAGGGACAATCGATTTTGGTGAGCCTTGAGCATGAAGGTGTTAAGCCAACACACGGTTGCCGTATGGGAATTTGTAATAAATGTGTTTGTAGTAAAACGCAAGGTTCTACACGTAACCTACTAAACGGTAGTCAAAATACAGAACCAAGCCAGTTACTTAAAATTTGTGTGAACTCAGCACAATCCGATCTAGTTATTGATCTTTAAGAGAGACCTCTTATGAATATGCCAGTGAAAGTCGAATATTTTAAAAATCCTAAAAATCGCGATTTGACTCCAGCAGAACTTGAAGCATTTGCAAAAGAGCTTGACCAGATCAAACAAGAAGTATTGGATGATTTGGGTGAAAAAGATGCAAAATATATCCGTCGTGTTTATGCTGCCGTTCGCTATAGCAGTCTTTTAGGACGAGCATGCTTATTTGCAGGTTGGTTCCCACCAGCATGGATTTTGGGTACAGGTCTATTAGGTTTCTCTAAAATTATGGAGAACATGGAACTTGGTCATAATGTTATGCATGGTCAATATGACTGGATGAATGATCCAAAATTTAATGGCCAAACTTATGAGTGGGACACGGTAGGTACATCTGATAACTGGCGCCAAACTCATAACTATAAACATCATACTTATACCAATATTAAAGGTATTGATGATGATATTGGTTATGGCTTACTCCGTTTATTCCCTGAGCAACGTTGGAAACCAGGGTTTTTACTGCAACCGATTTATAGTATTCCATTTTGCTTATTGTTCCAGTGGGGCGTAGCAATTCAGAATCTTGAAATTGGGCGTGTGCTTTATAAACGTAAGACCAAGGCACAATTTTTAGAAGAGTTAAAACCAGTGAATAAAAAAATTGGTAAGCAACTTTTTAAAGACTATGTTTTCTTCCCTCTCATTGCAGGGCCAGCAGCTTTACCAGTATTTACGGGTAACTTAGTCGCTAATGGTCTTCGTAATATCTGGACATTCAGTATTATTTTCTGTGGTCACTTCACAAAAGATGCAGAAGTATTTCCAAAATCTGTTTTACAGGAAGAAAGCCGTGGACACTGGTATATGCGCCAAATTCGTGGTTCTTCTAACTTAACAGGTTCTGAGGCATTTCATATTTTGTCTGGTCACTTAAGTCATCAAATCGAACATCACTTATTCCCAGATATTCCTGCTCGTCGTTATCGTCAAATGGCTCCAAAAGTTGAAGCAGTTTGTAAAAAATATGGTTTGAACTATAACAATGCCAGCTTTGTTAAACAGTTCGGTCAAGTGGTCGGGCGTATTGCAAAATATGCTTTCCCATTTAAAAAATAATATGAAAAAGCCCTGAGAGTTCAGGGCTTTTTTTATTTCTTTTTAGAAATCCACATCGTAATAGTGGCATGGAATACCTTGTCTTTGTGAGTGTCGTAAACATCTACATTAACTAAATATTCTCCAGCCTTTTCCCAGTCATAATTCGCATGTACAGGCGCGGCTACAGCAATAAGATCCGTTTCTGCCTTTTTTAAATATTCAACAGTCATGCCTTTTGGAATCCAGCGATGAGTAGAAGGGACAGTAACTTCTGTCATTGTTCCACCTGCGAGCTCTGCCATATTACACATGGCAATTGCATGTACTGTTCCAATATGGTTAAGCACAGAACGCTTCTTTTTGATGGAAATTTCACAATAATTTGGCTTTAGCTCAATAAAAAGAGGAGAAATACTGCCGAAATAGGGTGCTTTTAGGCACAGCATACGAGAGAAAGTCCACTTTCCTTTAGGGAAAGCAGTGATTTTATTCCAGAGTTCTAATGTTGTTGCCATAATTAATTTTCCTTTAATTTGAAAATACAGAATATTATTCTGTTAAAGAATATAGTTCTGTTTACAAATATACGTCAAGTCATTCAAAATATCTCCGATGACTGGTCAGAGAATACAAAATGGTGTCTGCTCAAAATTTATTAGAACGTTTGTATCCCGGAAGAAGGGCTGCGTTAAAACGACAAATATTGTTAGATGCTTTAGATTGCTTTTTAGAGCATGGCATTGAAGCGACCAGCATTGAAATGATTCGTGCTAAATCAGAAACGAGTGTTGGAGCGGTTTATCACCATTTTAAAAATAAAGAGGGAGTCGTCGCGGCTTTATTTTTTTCAGCTTTAGATGACCAGACAGCACTAAGAGATGAATATTTAAAACGGGCCAAAACATTACAAGAGGTAGTATTTGGTTTAATTCATAGTTATGTAGACTGGGTAAGTGAACAACCCGAATTTGCAAAATTCTTAATTACTGCTCATTTCAATATTATGCAAGGGGAAGAACAGCAACAACTTGCTCAAAAAAATAAAAGTAGAAACAAAAAGATATTCAGTTTGATTGCAGATTTTGAAGAATTTAAAGCATTCCATATGATTCCACATGAACTTTTGCTATCACTGGTCATTGGTTCTACAGAAAGTTATTGTCGTGCGTGGTTATCACAACGAGTAAAGTCTGACCCTAAAATCTATAAAGACTTGTTAGCCAAAGCAGCATGGAGTTCATTGCAAGAATTATGTTTAGAACGATAATGTGGAGTATAAAAAAACCGCATTAAGAATGCGGTTTTTTAGTTTGAAAAATAATTATTTAAACTGGATTGAACCATTTGCATTTACGGTAATTTTAGACTCACCAGCAGCCATATCTTGAGCTGGCGCTGCAGCTTCGGCCAGCGCAAATTTAGCCATACTTGCACGCATTACAGGCTGAGGAAAATAGTTATTCGTGTTTAGGTTTAGATTAACTAACGTGTATTGGCTCTTATTCCAAGCTTGAGTCAACATTTGAGCACGTTGCTGGAAGCTTTTAGATGCTTCAACCATTAACTCATTTTCAACTTTTTTACGTTGCTCATCTGAAACACTAAAATTAATGGATTGAGTTTGAAAGCTTTGTTGTAACTCATTAATTAATTGGCTTGCTGCTTTAAAATCTTTACTTTCTAAACGGATTTCTGCACGGCCACGCCATTCTTTTAATTTGTTACTGTCATTGTCATAAATTGGATAAGTGCTTTGAGCACCGGTTTCCACTTTTACCTGTGGATATTTGCGTGAAGTCGCCAGTGCTTGATTCATTAACTGGTTAATTTGATTTGAAAGTTCAGCAGGCTGCTTGTTACTTTTTTCAATATATAAAGTTGCATGCATTTCATCGTTAGATACCTGACGAGAAGCTTCTGCTTGAACATTTACAATATTGTAGTGAAGTGCATTATCATCTTGGGCAAAAACCATAGGGCTGAGTACCGTACCAAGTAGAAGAGTAGATATTGCTAAAGTACGCATAAATTTATCCTTTAAAAATTAATATAAATTTAATTTTTTTTCATTAAGAAATGTTAAACATAAGTTATGCATAACTTTTGCAGATTTTGTGGGGTATTTGTAATATTTAAATCAAGTTTTTTAATTTTTGGTGCAGACAAAAGCTTTAAAAAATAAAAACTTAAAAATAAAGTATTTCAATGTAAATTAAAAAATCAAACTAATATAAAAAAAGAATATTTTCTTTAGGTTGTCACATAGTATGATGATAATTCATCATAACTATTGGGATAATACATTTTTTCAATAAGATTAGATGAGTAAAGTACACAAAAGACGTTTTTTTTCTTGCAAAATTAGGTATCATCGCGCTCCTAGTTACAAGATATAAAATATGTGTCTTCGCTAGTTCTATAAAGCACCGAGTCAAAGGACCAAAAGTCACCAGACTTATTTCTTTCTACCCTTATCAGAGATGGTAATCCGATATGAGCGTTACTTCTGTCAACCCTGCCACTAATGCTACTAACGAATATTATTTGACTCGCCAAAGTCAAATGGAATCGAATGTTCGTAGCTATCCACGTAAATTACCGTTAGCGATAGCGAAAGCACAAGGTTGCTGGGTTACTGATGTTGAAGGTACACAGTACCTTGATTGTTTAGCTGGGGCAGGTACATTGGCTTTAGGTCATAATCATCCTGCGGTGATTCAAAGTATTCAAGACACATTGGCAAGTGGTTTGCCATTGCATACTTTAGACTTAACCACACCTTTAAAAGATGCGTTTACTGAAGCGTTGTTAGCATATTTACCAGGTGGTAAAGAAGAGTATTGCTTACAGTTCTGTGGTCCTGCTGGTGCAGATGCGACTGAAGCAGCAATTAAACTTGCTAAGACTTACACTGGTCGTAGTTCAGTAATCAGTTTCTCTGGTGGTTATCATGGTATGACCCATGGTTCACTAGCAATGACTGGTAACTTAAGTGCGAAAAATGCAGTTAATGGTTTAATGCCAGGCGTACAATTCATGCCATATCCGCATGAATATCGCTGCCCACTTGGTTTAGGTGGTGAAGCTGGTGTTGATGCTTTAACTTACTATTTTGAAAACTTTATTGAAGATGTTGAAAGCGGTGTAACTAAGCCGGCTGCTGTTATTCTTGAAGCAATTCAGGGTGAAGGCGGTGTTGTTACAGCTCCAGTAAAATGGTTGCAAAAAATCCGTGAAGTAACTGAAAAGCACAACATCGTTTTAATTTTAGACGAAGTTCAAGCTGGCTTTGCACGTTCAGGCAAAATGTTTGCATTTGAACATGCAGGTATTGAACCTGATGTTGTTGTAATGTCTAAAGCAGTAGGTGGTGGTTTACCACTTGCAGTATTAGGTATTAAACGTAAATTTGATGCTTGGCAGCCTGCTGGTCATACGGGTACTTTCCGTGGTAACCAACTTGCTATGGGTACTGGTCTTGTCGTATTAAAAACGATTAGCGAACAAAATCTTGCTCAAAATGTGCAAGAGCGTGGTGACTTCTTACAAGCTGAATTGAAAAAATTAGCTACTGAATTCCCATGTATCGGTAACGTACGTGGCCGCGGTTTAATGATCGGCGTTGAAATCGTTGACGAGCGTAAACCTGCTGACCGTATCGGTTCTCATCCTGCTGATTCTCAGTTAGCAGCTGCGATCCAGACTGCTTGCTTTAACAACAAGTTATTGCTTGAAAAAGGCGGTCGTAACGGTACAGTAATTCGTTTACTTTGCCCACTCATCATTACTCAAGAAGAGTGTGTTGAAGTAATTGCCCGCTTCAAGAAAGCAGTTGCAGAAGCATTGGTTGCAGTACGAGGCGCTTAAATATGGTGGATTTTGCAGAACATCGTAAAGCGTTACTCTGCAATGATGCACAATCCATTGCTGACTATGAGTCAGCAATGGGCGAAGCGGTAAAAGCCGTTTCAGCATGGTTGCAAAATGAAAAAATGTACACAGGCGGTAGCATTAAAGAATTGCGTTCAGCAATTTCTTTCCAACCTTCAAAAGAAGGTATGGGTGTACAACAATCTCTTCAACGTATGATTGAGCTTTTCTTAAATAAAAGCTTGAAAGTACACCATCCACATTCATTAGCGCATTTACACTGCCCAACTATGGTGATGAGCCAGATCGCGGAAGTGTTAATCAATGCAACTAACCAGTCTATGGACTCATGGGATCAAAGCCCGGCAGGTTCATTAATGGAAGTTCAGCTGATTGATTGGTTGCGTCAAAAAGTAGGTTATGGTTCTGGTCAGGCAGGTGTTTTCACTTCTGGCGGTACTCAATCTAACTTGATGGGTGTGTTGCTTGCTCGTGACTGGTGCATTGCGAAAAACTGGAAAGACGAAAATGGTAATCCATGGTCTGTACAGCGTGATGGTATTCCAGCTGAAGCAATGAAAAACGTCAAAGTCATTTGTTCTGAAAATGCGCATTTCTCTGTGCAAAAGAACATGGCAATGATGGGCATGGGCTTCCAGTCAGTTGTAACTGTACCTGTGAATGAAAATGCTCAGATGGATGTTGATGCTCTCGAAAAAACGATGGCGCATCTTCAAGCCGAAGGTAAAGTTGTTGCTTGTGTTGTTGCGACAGCAGGTACAACCGATGCTGGTGCAATTGATCCATTGAAGAAAATTCGTGAAATCACAACGAAATATGGTTCATGGATGCACATCGATGCTGCATGGGGCGGTGCACTGATCTTGTCAAATGACTATCGTGCAATGCTTGATGGTATTGAGTTGTCTGACTCGATCACCCTCGACTTCCATAAGCATTATTTCCAAAGCATTAGCTGTGGTGCGTTCTTGTTAAAAGACGAAGCGAACTATCGTTTCATGCACTACGAAGCTGAGTACTTGAACTCTGCTTATGACGAAGAACATGGTGTACCTAACCTTGTGTCTAAGTCATTACAAACGACTCGTCGTTTTGATGCATTAAAATTGTGGATGACAATTGAATCACTTGGTGAAGACCTATATGGTTCAATGATTGACCATGGTGTAAAACTGACTCGTGAAGTTGCAGATTACATCAAGGCAACTGACGGTTTAGAGCTTTTAGTTGAACCACAATTTGCTTCGGTATTGTTCCGTGTTGTACCAGAAGGTTATCCAGTTGAGTTTATCGATAGCTTAAATCAAAACGTAGCAGACGAATTGTTTGCACGTGGTGAAGCAAATATCGGTGTAACAAAAGTTGGTAATGTACAGTCATTGAAAATGACTACATTAAGCCCTGTTGTAACATTTGAAAATGTTAAAAACCTTTTAGCTCAAGTATTGGCTGAAGCTGACCGCATTAAAGATGCGATTGCTTCTGGTAATTACGTACCACCAATCGACTAATTGAGTTGATACTAAAAAAGCTCGGTTTATTGCCGGGCTTTTTTATTACATATTATTTTTATTAAAAGTGTGCATCGGAAAAGACTAATATGCACAAAATATGCATATTTTCAAAAAACAAAAATAATTATGCATGATTTATGGGGAGCAAATTTCTTATTGTATTGGTAGGTTCCAGATATTTTGGGTTGTATTGATATATCAATATCGCACTTACTTTAAATAATCCCGCTTTAACTGAAAAAAGTAAGTGGCTGTAATTACAATTAAGACAAGGAAGAAGAAATGCAACAAGCGAATATGCTCAATGAATTTAAACTCATTATTGGCGGTCAACGTTGTTCAGGTGAACAAGGTGAACTAGAAATTCTTAACCCTGCTACTGGCTTAACTGCTGCACGTTGTGCAAAAGCATCAGTTGCGCAGGTGAACCAAGCAGTGAGTGCAGCTAAACAGGCATCTAAAGCTTGGCAACAAACCTCGCATGATGAACGTAAATCAATCCTAAATAAAATTGCAGATGGCATTGAAAAGCACGCTGAAATGCTCGCAGAGCTGGTTGTTCTTGAACAAGGTAAACCACTGGCACTTGCACAAATGGAAGTGCAGGGTGCAATTGGCTGGACGCGTTATGCGGCTTCTATGGATTTACCGGTAGAAGTAATTGAAGACAGTGAAACTAAGCGTATTGAGCGCCATCGCCAACCATTGGGTGTAGTGGCTTCAATTACGCCATGGAACTGGCCACTCATGATTGCAGTTTGGCACATCATGCCTGCATTGCGTGCGGGTAATGTTGTGATTAGCAAACCTTCTGAATACACACCACTATCGACTTTACGTTTATGTGAAATCATTCAGCAAGAAGTTCCGGCTGGTGTAATCTCAATTGTGGTTGGAGCTGGTGAGATTGGCGAAGCATTATCTTCTCATCCAGATGTGCAAAAAGTTGTCTTTACTGGCTCAACTCGAACTGGTCAGCACATTATGGCTGGGGCAGCTCCGCAGCTAAAACACTTAACTTTAGAGCTCGGCGGTAATGATGCTGGTATTGTATTGCCAGATGCAAATATCGATGAAATTGCAGCTAAGATTTTTAATATGGCGTTCTTAAACGCTGGTCAAACATGTGCGGCATTGAAGCGTTTATATGTACATGAAAGCCAATATGAGGCTTTATCTCAAAAGTTAGCTGATATTGCCAACGCTCAAGTGGTGGGTGATGGTATGGCATCTTCTACAACATTTGGTCCAGTACAAAACAAAATGCAATATAACAAGGTGAAAGCTCTTATTGCTGAAGCGATTGAACAAGGTGCAAAAGCACTTTCTGGACAACAACAGCTACCAGAGCAAGGCTATTTTATTGCGCCAACTATTTTGACTGAAGTTTCTGACTCTTGCCGCGTGGTACAAGAAGAGCAGTTTGGCCCAGTGTTGCCTATTTTAAAATATGCCGATATCAACGATGCTATTGCCCGTGCCAATGACAGTGAGTTTGGCTTAGGCGGTTCAATTTGGTCTTCTGATCTTAAAGCCGCACAGACCTATGCTACGCAGCTTCAATGCGGAACGGTTTGGATTAATACCCATGCAGAAGTGCTACCTCATGCACCTTTTGGTGGCTGGAAAATGTCTGGCTTAGGCGCTGAGTTTGGTTTAGAAGGTTTGCTTGAAAATACGATTGGACAAACGGTTCACATCAGTAAAGTCTAAATATTAATTTTAAGGCGGATCTAGTATCCGCCTTTTTATTTTCACCGATATGGTAGAAAGACTTCGCTTATTTATTGGGAGTGATGATAGCTCAGGCTTTTAGGTTTAATTAAAAAATGATTCTGTTCTTTAATTTTTTTCAGAACAATGTAAGATTTTATGTGACCTATAAAATTATAAGAAAGCAATCTTTCAGTCACAAATTGAGAAAGCTGTTCTAAGTTTTCAGCAACAACTTTTAAAATAAAATCTGCATCGCCACTAATTGAAAAAGCATCCTGAATGTTATCTTCAGCTTCAATCAGCTCTTGAAAAGCTTGTTGTGATTTGGCTTCGTGTGTCCTTAAATTAATGTGAATCATTGCTGTAACTTCAAGCCCTAACGCCTGTTGCTGGATGCGTGCCGTGTAGCCAAGAATCACGCCTTTTTGCTCAAGCAATTGACGTCGTCTTGAACATTGAGAAGCAGATAAACCGATTAAATCTCCAATTTCCTGATTGGTGAGTCGTCCATTCTTTTGTAGTGCCTGAATGATTTGCCAGTCGAACTTATCCATTGCATAAAATCCTTTTATGATACACAAATCATGTATTTTTATTAAAATGCGTTTTTATTATGCACGAAATCTAAAAGATAGATGAAATATTATTTTTCTATGGAATAAAAATTGGTCTCAAAGGATATAGAGCAATGTTCATAGAAATTGGTGAATTTTTAAATCTTCGTCTAAAACAAATGGGTATCCAACATCTTTTTGGTGTACCTGGTGATTTTAACCTCTCATATCTAGAACAAGTTGAAGCAGACCCACAACTCGAATTTATTGGAAATTGTAATGAATTAAATGCTGCCTATGCAGCAGACGGATATGCACGAATTAACGGTTTTTCTGCCTTGGCTACGACTTATGGTGTAGGTGACTTAAGTGCCATTAATGGTATTGCAGGTGCCTATGCAGAAAATGTACCTCTTATTCATATCTCAGGTATTCCACCTTTACATGCAGTTCAAAAGGGCACTTTAATTCACCACACGCTTGTCGATGGTAACTATGACAATATTATGAACTGTATGAAAGAGTTCACAGTTGCCCAAACTCGTTTAACTCCTGCAAATGCAGCTTCTGAAATTGATCGTGTTTTACGTCAGTGTTTCCTTGAACGCCGTCCTGTACACATCCAACTACCTGGTGATATTACCCACGTTAAAATTGAAGTGTCTGAGCGTCCACTCGACCTAAGCTATCCAGCAGTTGAACCTGAATTATTGCAAAGTGTGGTAAGCAAACTTTGTGACATTATTGAGAATGCTCAAAGTCCAGCGCTTTTAGTTGATAATGAAGCTTCAGTGTTTGGTGTAACTTCACTTTTAAATGATTTGTCTCAAAAATGCTCAATTCCATTTGCAGGCATGAATACTGCAAAAAATATTATGGATGAAGGCTCACCACGCTACATTGGTACTTATGTTGGTGGGGCAAGCCAACCGCATGTGAAAAATATCATTGAACAATCTGACTGTTTAATTGGTATTGGCGCGCGCTTTACCGATGTAGGCTCAGCTGTATTTACTCATCAAATTGAGACCAAGAACTACATCGAAATTAAATCTTATGGCTTAAATATTTTTGGGCAGGATTTTCCGGGTATTGAAATTGGACAATTACTTGTTGAGCTAAATAAAAAAGTTGCGCCACGTAAATCGTCAGTCCCCCTTCTTGAAAAACAACCTCAGAAAGTAGTTGAAGCTCCAGCACAACAGAAGCTTAGCCAAGATGTGCTTTGGAATTACATTTCGGGTTTCTTAAAAGAAGATGATGTGATTATTGGTGAAGTCGGGACATCAAACTCTGCTTTGTCAGGTATAAAGCTGCCTGCTACAGCTAAATATATTGCACAGCCGCTTTGGGGGTCTATTGGTTACACCTTACCGGCTTTGCTTGGTAGTTTGTTGGCTGCCCCTGAACGCCGTCAAATTCTATTTATTGGTGACGGTTCGTTCCAGCTTACGGTACAAGAGCTTTCTACAATTATCCGTCATGGTTTAAAACCAATTATTTTCTTGCTGAACAATGGCGGCTATACCATTGAGCGCTTAATTATGGGTGAAAACGCTGCCTATAACGACGTGCAAAACTGGAAATACACTGAAATTCCAGCGGTATTTAACGGTAAGAAAGGCCATACAACTTATGTGGTTGAAACCGCAGGGCAGTTAAAGAGTGTTCTAGACAACGTTCAGCAAAATGACCAGTTAACTTTTATTGAATTAAAACTACCAGCAATGGATGCCCCGGTGAGTTTGAAAAAATTTGCTTCTGTGATTGCACGTTTTGATTACGGCGATCGTGGCTACGAAATTTTAAAGGAGCGTTCCCAACCTATTAAATGTAAGGATGCAAGCTCGTTTTAAATAGAAGATAGGACACGTCTTCTCAAAATTAAATGGACTCATATTAAAGCAATTTATGTCCGAAGGTCGGTTTCTGATCTTCGGATGTGGTGCTGAATAAAGGTGTACAGGAAGTGACACCAACATTGGAGATAATGTTATGGATGCAAATAATAAGCACGAGTTAAAACAAGGCTTATCCAATCGGCATATTCAACTCATCGCACTCGGAGGGGCGATCGGAACTGGGTTATTTTTAGGTCTTTCTCAAACAATTAAATTGGCTGGTCCTTCAATTTTATTAGGATATGCAATTGCAGGAGTGATTGCCTTTTTAATTATGCGTCATTTAGGTGAAATGGTTGTTGAAGAACCGGTAAGTGGTTCTTTTAGTTATTTTGCGAACAAATACTGGGGCAAAATGGCTGGCTTTATGTCTGGTTGGAACTACTGGGTGTTGTATGTACTGGTAAGTATGGCCGAACTGAGTGCAATTGGCACGTTTATACAGTTCTGGTGGCCTGAAATTCCAACATGGATGACTGCATTATTTTTCTTTATTTTAATTAACGGCATTAACTTGGTAAATGTCCGCTTTTTTGGGGAATCCGAGTTCTTATTTTCCTGCATTAAAATTGTTGCGATTTTAAGTATGATTGGCTTCGGTGCTTATCTTTTACTTTCAGGCTCAGCAGGTCCGCAAGCAGGTGTTGCAAATTTATGGCAACACGGTGGTTTCTTTCCGCATGGTATTCATGGCTTTATTATGGCTTTGGCTGTGATTATGTTTGCATTTGGTGGTTTAGAGCTTATTGGTATTGCAGCTGCAGAAACCAAAAAACCTGAAACAACAATTCCAAAAGCAGTGAACCAGATTGTGTACCGCATCTTGATTTTTTATATCGGTGCAATTGGTATTCTTTTATGTCTTTATCCTTGGAATATGGTGGCAGAAGGCGGTAGTCCATTTGTCTTAATTTTCCAGTCACTCAATAGTAATGGCGTTGCCAATGTTCTGAACTTTGTGGTCTTGATTGCTGCTATTTCGGTTTATAACAGTTGTATTTATTGTAATAGCCGTATGTTGCATGGTTTAGCAGAGCAGGGTAATGCGCCAGCAATTTTGAAAAAAGTAAATAGCCGTGGTATTCCAGTTCCGGCAGCAGTGGTGTCTGCATCAATCACAGCAGTCTGTGTGGTGGTGAACTATTTAATTCCTGGCCAAGCTTTTCAGCTCTTTATGATGTTGGTTGTTGCAGCGCTTGTCATTAACTGGCTCATGATTTCTGTCACGCATTTGAAATTTACTAAAGCAATGAAATTACAACGTCGTCAAACTAAGTTTCAAAGCATCATGAGCCCATGGAGTAACTATTTAACCATTAGCTTTGTATGTTTCATTCTTATTATTATGGCGATGACGCCAGATATGAGACTGGCTGTGATTTTGGGGCCGATCTGGCTTGCTGTTTTAGCCATTATGTATTTCTTGAAGTACCGTAAAAAAATGGTCCCAATGCCAGAAGTACAATCAAACTGATAAGCTTAATTTACGGTGATATTGCGGTTATCTGACAAAAAGCATGTAACCGTTTATCTTTTTGTCATAATATTTTCATCTTTGAACGAAATAATTTTTTAAAAACAAATATGTCATCTAAAAATTTGAGAAATGTGTCAAAAATTAAATTTGTAATAACAATTTATTAAATTCTTTAAGTTTTTATAATTTAAGAATAATTGTAAATTTGGTAATTGGGATGATTGTCATATTTAATATAAAAATTAGGTTCTCTAAGCCTTATAAAATAAGTTTAAATGCTTGATATAAAATAAAATTAAAAATGTGACAATGAACATTATAAAAATCATTAAAGCGTCATAATACTGTAACTTATTTGTCATATTTTCTATTCACAATGCAGCTATCGAAGAGCGTACAAGCACTAAACAAAAAGTGACGTACAACCTATTGCATTAATGAGAGAGAACAGAATGCGCTTAAATCCACGTCAAATCGCAATTGCGTTAGCAGTAACTGGGGCCGCTGTAACAACGACTGCAAATGCAGCTCGTGATACGATTCAAATTGCTGGTTCTTCAACTGTATTACCGTTTGCCAGTGTTGTAGCTGAAGAGTTTGGTAATACATTCCCTCAATTTAAAACTCCTGTTGTAGGTTCTGGTGGTTCTTCTGCTGGTTTAAAACAGTTCTGTCAAGGCGTTGGTGACAACACGATCGACGTTGCAAACGCTTCTCGTAAAATTAAAAGCACTGAAATTGAAGCTTGTAACAAAGCTGGTGTAAAACAAATTCAAGAAATCAAAATTGGTTATGACGGTATTGTATTCGCGTCTAGCTCACATAAAGCAGCTTATAAATTAAAACCTTACCATGTGTTTGCTGCTTTAGCTGCACAGTTGCCTTCAAAAGGTAAATTGGTTCCAAACCCATATACAAACTGGAATCAAATCGACAAATCACTTCCTAATGAACCTATTACACTTGTAATTCCTGCGTCTAACCACGGTACGCGTGAAGTTTTCCAAGAGAAAATGGTTGATGCTGGTTGTGAATCATACGAATACTTCAAAAACTTAGATAAAGATGCTCAGAAGAAAGCATGTTCGACTTTCCGTAAAGATGGTCGTGTAATTGAAATTGCTGGTGACTATACAGAAACTTTAGCTCGCTTAAAAACTTCTCCAAGTGCAGTAGGCGTGTTTGGTTTAAGTTTCTATGACATGAACCGTGACAAGTTACGTGTAGCATCAGTAAACAACGTACTTCCTTCTGAGAAAACTGTGTTAAATGGTACATATCCTGTATCTCGCCCATTATTCTTCTATGTGAAAGGCGAACACTTAAAATCAGTTAAAGGTTTACCACAGTATGTAGAATACTTCCTAAGCAAAAAAGCGACTGGTAAAGGTTCTAAAGCTGAGCGTGATGGCTTAATCGCGATGTCTGATGCAGAGCGCGCTAAAGTCCTAGCTGACTTTAAAGCAGGTAAAACTGTTAAATAATTTGTTTTGAATAGGGGCTGGTGATCCCAAGTGATCATCAGCCTTTTTGTCTAACACGTTTTTCCCAAATTATGACAATTGAGAAAACAGTGGAGAATACATGAATCTGCTACTTATCGGTGTGTTGTTAGCCCTTGTGGCAATTGCATATCAACTTGGGCTGAGAAAAAGCCGTAACCTAGCAGGTAAGGGAAGCAACTCAGCGACATTACATTCTCGTCCTGGTTATTATGGCGCACTGGTTGGACTTTGGTGCGGTATCCCTGCTTTTTTAATTTTGATAATTTGGAACTTGGTTGAACCAAATATTTTAAATCATATTATCTTTAATAATATTCCAGCTTCTGTGTCAGCTTCTCTTGATGAAGCAGCAAGAAGTGTACTTGTTGATCGAGTTCAAGCGATTGCTTCTGGTTTTGGGGTAAGTGATCATCCAGCTGCTTATGAGTTGGCTGCTGCTCAGCAATATGCAAAATTTCAAACCATTGGCTCTTTTGCCAAATTTGCTGTTGTTGTTTGTGCTGCATTATTAGGTCTAGTCTGGGCAAAGAAAAAAATTAGCCAAGAATATCGTGCACGTAACCAAGTGGAACGTGCGATTAATGTTGGTTTGATCTTGTGTTCTGGCGTGGCAATTTTGACCACAATCGGCATTGTAATGTCGATGTTTGGCGAAGCAATGCACTTTTTCCATTTTGTAAGTCCAATCGACTTTTTCTTTGGTACAGAGTGGAACCCCGGCTTTAGCACTTCAGGCAATGCCGAAGGTAGCTATGGGTTATTACCATTGCTATGGGGTACGCTCATGGTCAGTGGTATTGCCTTATTGGTTGCAGTACCGGTTGGCTTAATGATTGCCATTTATTTAGCTGAATATGCGTCACCATGGTTGCGCTCATGGGCAAAACCAACGATTGAAGTTTTAGCGGGTATTCCAACAATTGTGTATGGTGTTTTTGCCATGATGATTATTGGTCCATTTTTTAAAGCTGTTGGTGCTCATGTCGGTATTGAAATTAATGCAACCAGTGCTTTGACTGCTGGTTTCGTAATGGGAATCATGATTATCCCGTTCGTTTCATCTTTATCTGATGACATTATTACTCAAGTACCTCGTGCACTTCGTGATGGTTCACTTGGACTTGGCGCAACTAAATCAGAAACAATTCGCCAAGTGGTTTTACCAGCAGCTTTACCGGGCATTACAGGGGCATTTTTATTGGCTGTATCGCGTGCCGTGGGGGAAACCATGATTGTGGTTTTGGCAGCGGGGAACAGTCCACTTCTACATGCAAATCCGTTTGAAGCTGTTTCGACAGTTACCGTAACCATCGTAAAACAGTTAACTGGCGATACCGATTTTGCAAGCCCACAGGCCTTGGTGGCATTTGCATTGGGTTTAACACTCTTTGTAATCACCTTGGGATTAAACATTGTTGCACTGTACATTGTGCGTAAATACCGTGAGCAATACGAATGAGTACATCAAATACATCGTCTCCTATGGATCAGAACGTATTTGATCCACAAGCTGCTGCTCAGGCACGTGATCGCCGTAAAAAAGTCATTGAAAAGTCATTGGCTAAACGTCACCGTAAAGAAAAAGCTTTCCGTATTGCTGGTTTATCAGCAGTGGTTATTGGCCTTGCATTCGTAGCGCTACTGTTTGGTAGTATTTTGGCAAAAGGTTTACCTGCTTTTTGGCAAACCAGTATAAATGTACCAGTTTACTTCGATCCTAAAGTGATTGATGCCGGTCCATTGCCAGTACGTGCACAAGGTGAAACACCTGCTCATTACCAAGAACGTTATGTCGATTGGCAAACAAAAATGGGTATGGTGGATTGGGACAGCCTCATCGTAAATGGAATAGTTGCTAAAGACCCTTCACTTGAGTCACAACGTGATTCTTTACGTAGCCTTTACGCAAGCTCGGAAGCTTATCGTTTACGTGACATGGTATTTGCTGACCCATCACTTATTGGTAAAAAAGAGAATCTTACTTTCTTGGGTGATGCTAACGTAGATGTCTGGTTAAAAGGTAACATTGACCGTTCATTACCAGATGACCAGCAGCAGCTCGATCCGGAAATCCGTAAGCTCGCAGATGATTTGAAAGCAAAAGGTATTCTTGAAAATACATTTAATACTAACTTATTTAAGAATCCGGATTCTCGTAGCTCACCAGCAATTAGTGGTCTTGCAGGTGCATTCATGGGTTCATTGTTCATGATGTTGATTGTGATCATTATCTCGATCCCAATTGGTGTTGCCAGCGCTATCTATCTTGAAGAGTTTGCTCCAAAGAATTTTATTACCGACATCATTGAGGTCAACATTAATAACCTTGCTGCTGTTCCTTCAATTGTATTCGGTTTACTTGGTGCTGCAATTTTCATTGGTTGGATGCATTTACCATTATCAGCTCCATTTGTCGGTGGTTTGGGATTAAGTTTAATGACATTACCGACAGTCATTATTACAACACGTGCTTCTTTAAAAGCTGTACCTCCATCAATTCGACAAGCTGCTCTTGGTTTAGGGGCATCTAAAGTACAAACTGTTTTCCACCATGTTTTACCTTTGGCTATGCCGGGCATCATGACAGGTTCAATTATTGGTGTGGCACATGCGCTTGGTGAAACTGCACCGTTACTTTTAATCGGAATGAGTGCATTCGTTGCAAGTATTCCATCAACTCCATTTGATCAAGCAACTGCTTTACCTGTTCAAGTTTACTTATGGCAAGGTAATGAGTTGCGTAACTTCTTCGAAGGCCGTACAGCTGCTGCGATTATCGTACTCCTTGCATTAATGATTGGTTTAAACAGCCTTGCAATTTGGTTACGTAAAAAGTTCGAAGTGCGTTGGTAATAGAGGATAAATAATGAATACTATCGATATTACGAATTCCTTAGAAAAGGATAAGTTAGTGAATACTGAACAATCTCCACTTACAGATACACAACTGCATCATGGCACTTCGTATGTTTCGCATTTTGAGCCACATACTTCAAAAAAGCCAAACTCAACCGAAATCAAGATCAGTGCACAAGATGCCCATGTTTATTATGGTGACTTCGAAGCGATTAAAGGCATTGATTTAGATATCTATCAAAATGAAGTGATTGCATTTATCGGACCATCAGGTTGTGGTAAATCGACTTTCCTACGTACCTTAAACCGTATGAATGACACAATTGATGGTTGTCGTGTAACAGGTAAGATCACTTTAGATGACAAAAATATCTATGATCCGAATCTGGACGTTGTATTGCTACGTGCTCAGGTGGGTATGGTATTCCAAAAGCCAAACCCGTTTCCTAAGTCTATTTTTGATAACGTTGCATATGGACCAAAGCTACATGGTTTAGCACGTGACAAATATGACCTAGAAGAAATTGTTGAAAATAGCTTGCGTAAAGCGGGCTTATGGGAAGAAGTGAAAGACCGTTTGAATCAGCCGGGTACAGGCTTATCTGGTGGTCAGCAACAACGTTTATGTATTGCACGTACGATTGCGGTAAGTCCTGAAGTCATTTTGATGGATGAACCATGTTCTGCACTTGACCCAATTGCAACAGCAAAAGTGGAAGAGCTTATTTCAGAACTTTCTGATCAATATACGATTGTGATTGTAACGCACTCAATGCAACAAGCAGCACGTGTTTCAGACCGTACAGCTTACTTCCATTTAGGTGATTTGATCGAAGTAAACTCTACAGAAAAAGTATTTACGCAACCTGACCATCAATTGACAGAAGCGTACATTACTGGCCGTTTCGGTTAATTTCTAGCTGTAAAAGAAAAAGAGCCTTGTGCTCTTTTTTTTATTTAATAAATGAAAATGAATCTATTTTGCAAAATCGCTATTGAATTTTATTCAAAAGAACCACATCTTAAGGCTATAAAGACAAACTTATGAGCATAGAATTTTATGTTATTCCATTTGCCTAAACTCCCTGCGGAAATACGTGTTAGTCATTTAAATGCACGTGTAAATGAACAGAGAAAAAAAATTGCACAAACGACAGCAAGCCGTTTAGAGCTTTTACAATTGGCTCAACAACTTGCAAAAGAAGCTAAAATCCGCCGTAAGAACAATCAGAAGATTTTTGTTTTAGATTTTAAAGGTGACATTCAAGCATCTGCGGTTGAAAACCTTCGTGAAGAAATCACACTTATTTTAGCTACAGCTAAAGCTGGACGTGACCGCGTAGTGGTACGTCTTGAAAGTCCGGGTGGTATGGTTCATGGTTATGGACTGGCAGCAGCTCAGTTAGTTCGTTTGCGTGATGCAGGTTTTCATTTAACGATCTCTGTCGACAAAGTCGCTGCAAGTGGTGGTTATATGATGGCTTGTATTGCAAATGAAATTATTTCTGCACCATTTGCTGTTGTTGGTTCGATTGGTGTCGTTGCTCAGGTTCCAAATTTCAATCGTCTTTTAAAAGAGCATAACGTTGACTTCGAACTTTACACAGCAGGGCAATATAAGCGTACTGTGACTATGTTCGGTGAAAATACACCTGAAGGTAAGGCGAAGTTTGAAGAAGAGCTACAACAAACACATATCTTGTTTAAGCACTTTGTAGAGAAGTATCGTCCACAGCTTAATGTAGACAAAGTTGCTACAGGTGAGCATTGGTATGGACAAGATGCACTTGATTTAAACCTTGTAGATAAACTAGAAACTTCTGATGAGTATCTATTAGCGTTGTTACCTCAGCATGATGTCTATGTGATTAATACACGTAAAAAGGCAACTTTGGGTGAAAAGTTAGGTCTACAAGCGGCCCAAATGGCGGATAGTTTGATTCCAGCGGTAATGAATAAAGTTGCAGATACATTGGCAAAAGCGAATTCAACTTTGGTGCAAATGCGCGATACGAAATTTTAATTAAAATATTTTTTAACGAAAGAGTACCTTTATAGGTGCTCTTTTTTTATGGGAGCCATTAAACCAATTTGATTAATATTTGTTTAAGTTTCAATTGCCAAAGTTGTGGTTATTTTTAAATTTTTGAGTCTTGTGATGTCAAAAACTTTATCTCATATTGATATTCTTATAAGAATCTTGCACATCATTATTATGGTTGCGTTTGTTGGTGCTTATTTTACAGGAGATAGTGAGGACTTACATCAGGTGCATATGATGTTTGGTTATATCCTTCTGATGAGTATTACCACACGGGTTATCTGGCATTTTTTAAGTCCACGTATTTCAAATACTGCGCCATTTGGCATAAAGAAGCGGAGCAGTATGGCATTCAACGCAATTAAAAAGCCGTTTAGTCATGCAAATTCAGTAAGTATTTTTTCGAAAAATTCAATTCAATTGATCAGTATTGGGTTATTTCAAGCTTCGATTGTATTTATTTTCATACTCATTCCTGTTGTTGTAGCACTTGGATATGGAACAGAGCACTTTACTTATTCTTTGAGAGACTTACATTCATTTTTCGCAAACTTATTTTTAGCTTTGGTTATATTGCATCTTTCAACGCTTATTTTAAATAGCATTCTTGCTAAACGCTTTCAGGGCTGGACTATGCTTAAAATGACATGGGAAGATAAAAAAATAACTAAATTTATGACATTATTGGTGTTAGTTATTGTCGGAGCTTTTAGCTTTGTTTATTTAAGAATGTAATATATAAGGTGCATATGAATCCTGTTTGAAGTTATATTTTTTAATGAGAATTCAAAAAATATTGTTGATAAATATACTTATTGAATTGTGGTAGATAAGTGATTTTGATATTTTAGGCAACAATAAAATAGCTTTTAGATGTTTCATTTAAAAAGTTACACATTTAAAAATATAACTGAAATTCAGGATAGGAAATAATGACAAGAATAATTGTGGCATCCAAAGAGGGTTTGGACGTTCTGCAAGATGGTCAGCTTGATAAAGTAGTTTTAAACCAGCCTACTATTATTCAAATTGGTATCAGTCAAAAAGATATTGCATCCATGGAAAAACAGGGTGGACGCCTAGTCATCCATTTAAAAAATGGAGAGACTATTGTCTTAGAAAATTTCTTTAATGAAGCAACAAATACAACAGAGCATTCACTTGTTTTTCCAACAGAGCAAGGGAAGTTTGTTGAAGCACAATTCGATGCCCAAGGCAAAGTGATCGATTATAAAGGCTTAAATCACGTTACAGATTTGCGCTATGCCAGTACGAGTTCAACAGCTGCAACTATGGCGGTTGATAGTGATCCAAGTTTTTCGATGGGTAATGTACTCAAAGCAGGTCTAGCAGTTCTAGCTGTGGAAGGATTATATCTTTGGGCTTTTAAGAAAGATGATAAAGAGGATTCATCAAGTGCACCTGATTTAATCGCACCTTCTGCTCCTACCGCTACGCTTGCTGATGATACCGTGACAGTGACTGGTAAAACTGAAGCAAATGCAAAAATCTATCTTAAAGATGCTGCAGGCAATACAGTCGCATCGGGTGTTGCAGATGCAAGTGGTAACTACACGATTAAATTAGATAAGCCTCTAGTGAATGGGGACAAATTAAATGTTATTGCCCAAGATGCGGCTGGAAATAGCTCTAAAGCTACGGTTGTAACAGGTACAAAAGATACAATACCTCCAGATACTCCACAGGCTCAATTGAGCGATGATGGTTCATTATTGACTGGTAAAGCAGAGGCAAATGCAAAAATTACAGTTTATGATGCCACTGGCAAAGTACTAGGTTCTGTTTTTGCAAATAAAGATGGTATTTATTCTTTAAAGCTTACTCCGCCATTAACTGGTGAGGCGGGCGGTAAAGTTATTGCTGAAGATGCTGCAGGTAATAAATCTGAAGAAGTTAAGATTATTGCGGGTAAAGACACCGTGCCACCAGCTTCTCCTTTTGTTGAAGTCAACAAAGAAGGGTCAGTAATACATGGTAAAACTGAAGCAAATGCAAAAGTTCAAATAAAAGATGCCGATGGTAAAGTGATTGGAAGTGGGACCGCCGATGCTCAAGGTGATTTTCAAATTACACTTTCACCTGCTTTAACAGAATCCCAAAAAGGTGCAGTAGTTGTTGAAGATGCAGCCGGTAATATGTCTAAACCCGTTGAAATTAAGCCGGGCTTTGACTCGATTGCACCGGATAAACCAACGGCTCAAATTAATGCAGATGGAACTTCGGTAACTGGTACAGCGGAAGCCAATGCCAAAATTGAAATTAAAGATGCAACTGGTAAAGTGATTGGTACCGGAACGGCAGATGCGAATGGAAAATTTACGATTACTATTTCGCCTGCATTAACTGATAACAACCATGGTGCTGTTTCAGCGATCGATGGTGCTGGAAATAGATCTGAAAGTCTCGACATTGTGGGGACAAAAGACCCCATACCCCCGACAAAACCTATCTTAAATAGTGTAGAAGATGATGTAGGTGACATAAAAGGTGCTATTGCAGCAGGTTCTGAAACTGACGATGCTAGGCCAAAACTTACAGGTTCAGGTGAAGCGAATGCGACACTTACGATTTATGATAATGGTGTTGCAATTGGGGTGGTGACTGTAACGGCTGGGAGATCTTGGTCATTTACTTTTGATAAGGATTTAACTCTTGGTAAGCACAGCATTACTTTAACCCAAACTGATGCAGCAGGGCTGACCAGTGAAGCAAGCTCTCCATTTACTTTTTATGTGGTTGCACCGAAAGTCGCGAGTCTGGCTGATGCTTCAGTCAGTACTTTAAGTACAGAAGCACCATCTTTGGCAGATAGTGTTGGGTTACATACTCTAAAGGTTGCACAAACTACGACAACTGAGCCGACTAGTCAGCAGAAAACTGTTCCTGTAGATGATTTGCTAAAAAGCTCTTCTTTACACGCATCAGATCCTGTCTCAAAACTTCTATCATCGACAGCATTAAAAACAGCTCAGACTCCTGAGCAAAATGATGTAAATACTTCAATTGATCAGACAACAAATCTTGATCATCTTTTGCCAAATACGACTTCTTCACCTTTGCAAAACATTTTAGAGCAAACCTATCCGGTTGTTTAACAGGTCGTTTGGTAACAAATAAAAAGCGCTCAATGAGCGCTTTTTATTTACGGTTTATTGTCTAATTTAGGTGATGTTATCAAGGCGAAAAGTCCATAGAGGATTGAGCCAATTGTGGCGAGTAACATATCTTTATGAGCATCCCACATATCACCTTGTTGCCCATTATAATTTTCCGCTTGTTCAGGTGATAACCCAATTGCGATTGCCCATTCAATTAGTTCATAAAAGACACTTGATGCCATCACGAATTGGACTACAAGTAAAAATAGAGAAAAAGGACGTGCAGTGGGTAACCATACTTGGAATACACGATAAATAAGAGGGTAGAGCAAAGCACCATATGAAAAGTGGACAAGTCGATCATACATATTACGAGACCAACCCATGTATTCATCTAAGTTAAAATGAAAGATGTGTTGAATCCAGTCATTATACGGAACGTATGAATAGAGATAATGAGCACCAATTACGTGGATTAAAAGAAACAGTAAATAAAAACAAAAACTTAAAAAAACGAGTCCAATTTTTTTAAAAATAATAAAAAGCAGAATCAACATCAAAACAGTGCCAGCTTGATGAAGTAAATAAGCCTCAAACTCAAGTGGTTGAATACCTGAAATAATAATGGCAATAAAAAGCAGGCCAAGCGCAATATAGTGTTTAACTTTAAATTCTTTTTCGATCATTTTATAAATAAGTCTTTATTCTGATTTATATGAGTGTAATAAAAAAGCGAAGCCTAAGCTTCGCTTTTATCAACTTTTTTAATTAGATTTTGCTAATTAAATCGTTAATTTGTTTTGCTTGTTCAGCTGCATTACCTGTATAAGTTGCAGGTGTAAGCTCAGCTAAACGAGCACGCTCTTCGCTTGGTACTTGAGCAAGTTCATTACCATTTACGAAATCAACCATCATGTCGCGAGTCATTGCTTGGCCACGAGTTAAAGCTTTTAACTTCTCATATGGTTTTTCAACGTTATAACGACGCATAACTGTTTGAATTGGCTCTGCAAGAACTTCTTGAGCTTGGTCAAGATCTTCATTCAAGCGGTTTGCATTCAATTCAAGTTTGCCAATACCTTTTAAGCAAGCATCAAAAGCAATTAAGCTTTGAGCAAAACCAACACCCATGTTACGAAGTACAGTTGAGTCAGTTAAGTCACGCTGCCAGCGAGAAATTGGTAATTTTTCGCCTAAGTGAGCCAACACAGCATTTGCAATGCCTAAGTTACCTTCAGAGTTTTCAAAGTCAATCGGGTTAACTTTGTGCGGCATAGTTGAAGAACCAACTTCACCTTCTTTAAGTTTTTGTTTGAAGTAACCTAAAGAGATATAACCCCATACGTCACGGTTAAAGTCGATCAAAATTGTATTGTAACGACGTAACGCATCAAATAATTCAGCCATGTAGTCATGTGGCTCAATTTGAGTTGTGTATGGGTTAAATGTTAAACCTAAAGATTCAACAAAAGCTTGTGAGTGCGCTGGCCAATCAACATCTGGGTAAGCAGAAAGGTGAGCATTGTAGTTACCTACTGCACCATTGATTTTGCCGAGTAACTCAACATTTTCAAATTGCTTGATTTGGCGAGCTAAACGATATGCAACGTTCGCCATTTCTTTACCCAAAGTTGTTGGGCTAGCAGTTTGACCATGTGTACGAGACAACATCGGTTGTTCAGCATGAGTCGTTGCTAAAGCAGAAATTGCATTTAAAATTTGCTTCATGCTTGATACTAAAACTTCACGACCGTTTTTAAGCATAAGCGCATGAGACAAGTTATTGATGTCTTCTGATGTACAAGCGAAGTGAATGAACTCACCCGCATTTTGTAATTCAGCAATACCAGCAATTTTCTCTTTCAAGAAATATTCAACTGCTTTTACGTCATGGTTAGTTGTACGTTCAATTTCTTTAATGCGATTCGCATCTTCTTCAGAGAAGTTGCTCACGATTGCATCTAGAGCTGCATTTGTTTCAGCTGAGAAAGGAGCAACTTCAATAATTTCTGGACGATTAGAAAGCGCTTGTAACCAACGCACTTCTACAGTGACACGAGCATGAATTAAACCAAACTCAGAAAGAAAAGGGCGTAGCGCATCACATTTGCTGGCATAACGTCCATCTAATGGTGATAGTGCGGTTAAAGCGTTCATAACGATTCCTTAATGCTGGAATAAACATAAAACAAAAATAATCTCGTTACAGACTTAGATAACTTGGTACTGTAAGCGAGCAAGTGCTTGAATATCCTGTAGCAATTTACGTTTGCTAAAAATCATATTCCATGAACTACCGCCGAGTTGTCGCCATAAATGAGCCATTTGTAGCCCTGTAAACAGACAAGCACGAATACGGTTGGTATGGTTGGTATCTTTAAATGCCTCAGCATTACCACGAACAAGAATGCGTGGATTAATTTGCCCGGCAGTATCAACATAGGTTTGTGCCAAATTGGCTAAAATGCTGGGGTGTAAATAGTTATTATCGAAAAAAGAAAGCTGTTTTAAAATCTTCTGCTGCGCTTTTTCAATAATCGCCACATATTCAGGATTGCTATAGACCTTCTTTTCTAATTGCAAAAGTGACATTGCGTAAGACATAGGAAGCTTTGCACTACGCATTTTAGGTAAACGAGACTTAGGCGCATTGGTAAAAGGCTGGGTAATACAATTTTCGAGTGTTTTAAGACCTAACGAAATATCAGCCAGTTGATTAAAAAAATCTAAAGTCTGAACGTTATTATTATTTGTTGTCGGGCGAATATTTAAACTCGCCTTTATTAATAACTCAAAATAGAAGTTACCACTTTCACCAATACTTTGCTGACCTGTCATAGCAGTCATATGTGTAAGCTGGGTCGCTTGGAATACCCCAGCTAAAGCAAGGGCACGGTTTTGGCGAACATTCAAGGCTTGTGATTGTTGAAAGGGTAACTCCACCATGCCACTCATTCCCTTAAATAAAATTTGGTGTAGGGGCATTTGTATGGTGAATCACACCCCCGCCTAGGCAAACTTCATCTGAATAAAATACAACACTTTGACCCGGTGTAACTGCGCGTTGAGGTTCATCAAACTCAACACGAATACCGTGTTCACTATTTTCATCAATAAACACTGTGCAAGCCTGATCAGGCTGGCGGTAGCGTGTTTTAGCGGTACAACGTAATCCTTCAGCTGGAATATGTTGTTCACCTGCTACCCAGTCAATGGACTCACTCCAAAGCTGTGTACTTTGCATCAGTGGGTGTTCATGTCCTTGGCCTACAACTAAACGGTTATTGGCAACGTCTTTATGAAGTACAAACCATGCACCTTCAGCTGCACCTTTCATACCGCCCAGACCAATACCACCACGCTGACCGAGCGTATAGTACATCAGACCGTGATGTTCACCAACTTCTTTACCATTATCCAGCACAATTTTACCTGGTTGAGCGGGTAAATATTGTTTAAGGAAGTCATTAAAACGGCGTTCACCGATAAAACATATACCAGTTGAATCTTTTTTCTTCGCAGTTGCTAAGTCCAGCTCTTCGGCAATTCTACGAACTTCCGGTTTTTCAATTTCGCCAACAGGGAAGAGCGTTTTATTAATTTCACGGCCATGCACTGCATGCAAGAAATAAGTTTGATCTTTATTATTATCTAAACCACGTAATAAAGGTGCATATGCTTCACCTTTAGAGTTATATGCAGTTTCAGCACGACGAGCATAGTGACCTGTTGCAATAAAGTCAGCACCTAAAGTCATGGCATGGTCTAAAAATGCGCGGAACTTAATTTCTTTATTACATAAGATGTCTGGGTTTGGGGTACGACCAGCTGCATATTCAGCCAAGAAGTGTTCGAATACACGATCCCAATATTCCATCGCAAAGTTTGCAGTGTGAAGTTTAATACCGATTTTATCTGCTACTGCTTGAGCATCGGCTAAATCTTCCATTGCTGTACAGTATTCCGTGCCGTCATCTTCCTCCCAGTTTTTCATGAAGAGACCTTCAACTTGATAACCCTGTTGAAGTAAGAGTGCCGCAGAAACAGATGAATCTACGCCACCAGACATACCGACGATGACACGTTGTTGCATAGGACTAGGCATCCAAATGAGAAGTTAATGAGGGAGAGAAAGGGTGCTCATAAATAAGAGCTAAAGGATAATGGAGACCTTTTATGGCATCTTCAATCGCTTTAATGACCAGAGGACTACGAGCGCGGGCAGATTCTTGAAGCTCATCTAGAGTCATCCAGACAGCAGAAACAATACCTGTATCAAGTTTTGGGTCGCTTTCGACATGAGTGACATGTGCTAAAAAGCAGAAGCGATAGTAAGTACGGTCCGGAAACATAGGTGGGGTATATGTATAAATACCAAGTAAGGCATCTATATCAACATGATGACCCGTTTCTTCAAGTGTTTCACGAATAGCCGCTTCTATTAGCGTTTCACCACATTCCACATGACCAGCAGGTTGATTAAACACAGTGTGTACAAAACCTTCGCTATGTTCTTCGACAAAAAGATAACGTCCATCTTTTTCTACGACTGTAGCGACAGTGACATGAGGAGTCCATGCGGCCATAAAAAAGCACCATGAATTTAAAAGTCGTATGATACGAAATTTAGGGGTTTTTGGCTACGGTGATCTTACAAACGATAGAGAACTATAAAAGCTCTATCGTTTGAAAAATTGAGTATGTACTAATTGGTTTGGTTATCTTTATGGTTATTTTGCACTTTTACATAATGTCTTGCTGAGTAAGGTAAAAATGCCAATTCTTTTTCAGTTAGAGGACGTACTTGCTGTACTGGACTTCCAACGTAGAGATAACCACTTTTTAAGACTTTACGAGGTGGAACTAAACTTCCCGCACCAATCATTACATCATCTTCAATAACGACATCATCTAAAATGACGGTATTGATCCCGACTAGTACGCGGTTGCCAATTGTACAGCCATGTAAAGTCACATGATGACCCACCGTCACATCTTCACCAATAATAAGAGGTGAACCATTAGGCTTGGCATCATTTTTATGGCTGACATGTAACATACAATGGTCTTGTACATTACTATTTTTACCAATTTGAATACTATTTACATCTCCGCGAATGACTGCAAAAGGCCATACCGAAACATTTTCGGCCAATTTAACATCACCGACAACCACGGACATTTCATCAATGTAACAACTTGGATCAATTTGTGGATGATGATCTAAATAAGGACGGATGTTTTTTGTCATGAGAAGCATCAAAATAAAATTTAATAGAAGTATAAAATAAAAAAGCACTCAAGCTAATAGCATGAGTGCTTAATTGAACTATTCTAAAATTAGAATAAGTTACTAAAGAATTGTTTGATATGGTCGATCATGCGTGCAAAGAAGCCTGCTTCTTCAACTGGTTTTAATGCAACAAGAGGTTTTTCAGCAATGACCTTGCCATCTAAACTTGCAACAAGTTTACCCACCACTTGGCCTTTTTGAAGAGGGGCATTTAAATTTGGTTGAACAACCAATTGAGTTTTTATACCACCTGCTTTGCCTTTAGGCATAGTGACATTGAAGTTCTCTGCTAAACCAATTTGAACTTCATTTTCTTTACCGAACCATACTTTAGCTTTTGCAAGAACTTGGTTTGCAGGTTGAACATTTGCAGTTTCAAAGTTCGCAAAGCCCCAAGACAACAACGCGCGTGTTTGGTTAGCACGTTCATTAACGCTGTCAGTACCAAAAATAACTGAGATTAAGCGCATTGGGCCACGTTTACTTGAAGTTGTTAAGCAGTAACCAGCTTCATCTGTATGGCCTGTTTTTAAACCGTCAACACTTGGGTCGGTATAAAGTAACGCATTACGGTTACCTTGCTTGATACCGTTAAATGTAAATTCTTTCTCAGAGTAAATTGGATAGTATCTTGAGCTGTCTTTAATAATATGTTGAGCTAGAACAGCCATATCTTTTGCAGTTGAATAATGACCTTCTGCAGGTAAGCCCGTAGAGTTCATAAACTGGGTATTTGTCATACCAATACGTTTTGCTTCCTGGTTCATGAGGTGAGCAAAAGTACCTTCATTTCCTGCAATATGTTCAGCCATTGCTTTTGACGCATCATTACCAGACTGAATGATAATACCTCGAAGCATTTCTAAAACTGTTGCAGTGCCATTTAATGGTACATACATACATGATTCAGCGCTGCTTCCTTTACACCAAGCAGATTCGTTCATACGAACCTTTTCATTCTCGGTAAGCTCACCTTTTAATAGTTTTTGTTCAATGATGTAGCTTGTCATCATTTTAGTCATAGAAGCAGGCGCAAGCTTTTCATTTTCATTTTTAGAAGCGAGAATCTGTCCTGTCTCGTAATCCATTAATACATAAGACTTATTATTTAATTCTGGCGGAGCTGATAAGACAGTTGCTGCATAAGAAAAACTTGGTGAGAGGAGGAGTGCAGCAATAGCGCTTTTTCGAGTCATTCTAGGTAATTCCAATATCTTGTGTGAAGCAGAAGAGCCTAGCATTTTAGGACAAAGCAAAGCCGACTTCTATGGGGGAAGTCGGCTTTTTCAAACAGTATTGTAACTAGAGAGTTTTTAACTAATTTAGTTTTGCGATTGATAAGCTTTTACGTCTTGACAAACTAACTTGTTTTGCTCGTTACCAGCAGCTTTTGCATCATTACGTGCTTCTTTTAAGACTTTCTTGAAACTTTTGTCTTTGCTACGTTTTTCTAAAGCTGCAACTGGGTCTGCTTCATTTGGTAAATAATCTTTCACAAGGCGCTCATAACCTTGGGCAAATTCAGCATCTTTTTTGCCAATTAAACTTGGACAAATTTCAGAAAGTACTTGAATTGCTGCTAATTCTTCGGGTGTAGTCCCTTTGGTCGGCGTAACTTCAACAACATTTTCATTTTCAGTTTTCTTTTCAGCTGTTTTTTTCTTGTCAGCAGCATAACCCACTGTTGCCATTGTCATGAGTAAAACAACAGAAAGTGATTGAACTAAGCTTTTTTTCATAAACATGGATAACCTGAAACAAAAATTTGAAATATGCCGATAGCTTAAACAATTTAAACGCTAAAAAAATGGAAAAAATGTATTGTTATGTAGGTTTTCTGCTTTACATAAACAGAAAACCCTTCAAAGAAAAGCGTATTGAGTCAAATAAGCTTAATCTTTGTAATTTACCACTTCCTGACAAAGTTCGTGTTGCTCATGGTGATCCATTTCTTTTGCCGCTTGGCGAGCTTCACTTAAAAGTGTCTTGTATTCTGCATCATTTTGTAGGGCAGAAAAGGTAATTGACTTATTGGAATAACCACCAAGGTACATTGCAATAATCTTTTTAGTATTCGTTTCAAGATTTTTATTTGCGCCAACAAAACTAGGGCAAATTTCTTGTAAAACTTGAGTAGATGCAATGTCATCTTTAATTAAGCTATCAGCTTCTTGTGTCGAGATACCCTCATCAGCAAAAACCGTTTGCGTACACAATGTGATACTGATCCCCAATACTTGAAAAAAAGGAGCGAAAGTTTTCATTTTTTCACAATTTTATAATGCTATGGAGGCATAAATATATATAATTCAACAAATAATTCAATTGAGAAAACCTTCGGGTTTATTTGTCGAGAAAGATTTTTTGTGAATATTCTAATTGCGAATGATGACGGTGTATTTGCACCAGGTATACAGGCTTTAGCTGAAGCGTTAAAACCATTAGGCCGTGTTGTAGTAGTTGCTCCAGAAAGTGAAAGAAGTGGATTTTCGAGCGCGTTAACGTTAGATCGCCCTTTACGTCCTATTCAAATTGCTGAAGATGTATGGGCTGTAAATGGAACGCCAGCCGATTGCGTCTATTTATCTATGAATGGATTGTTTGATTTCGAATTTGACTTGGTGGTTAGTGGAATCAACAGTGGTGCAAACTTAGGTGATGATGTTCTGTATTCGGGAACAGTCGGCGCTGCATTTGAAGGACGCTTAATGAAACAGCCTGCAATTGCGGTTTCTTTAGCGGGTTCTGATGTGCGTTCATACAACCATAAAGATGATTATGCGCAAGCAGCCAAATGGGTACATGACTTTATTGCCAAAGGTTTACCTGCGCTACCACCTCGACATATTTTTAATATTAATATTCCGGATGTACCTCAGTTGAAAGGTACACAAATTACCTATCAAGGACGCCGTGCTCAGTCTAAACCCATCACAAGTCATGTCGACCCAAGAGGAAGACAGGTCTACTGGATTGGTCTGGCAGGTGAAGCAGTTACGGACCCGCAGCGTATTGCTAGCCAGATTCAATCTGACTTTTTTGCGGTTGCAAACGGTTTTGTGAGTGTGACCCCAATTCAGATGGATGCAACAAACTATGCGGTTTTAGAGGATTTGCAGGCAAGCTTGGGTCAATAATTTGGCCCGAATGTTATAACTTTGTGAATATAGAAAAAGAGGAACATGTTTCCTCTTACTTTTTTGGTACTCTTAGCCGAAATGATTTGTAGCATTTAGTGAGGGAGATCGATGCATTTAACTGGGCAACAAAGCAGATCGCATATTCAAAGAGACAATATAATGAAAATTATGATGTTGTCTGTAGCTGTAGGTTTTACTGTTGCAATGGCAGGATGTGCTTCTAAACCACAAATTAATAATAGTTCTCGCTATTCAATGGCTCCTAACTATTACACCGTTCGTTCAGGTGATACTTTAAGTGGCATTGCAATGCGTTATGGTTTGGACTATCTCAGTATTGCAGAGATGAATGATATTGCTCCGCCATATCGTATTTATGTTAATCAATCATTACGATTGAAAAAATCTTCTTCACCAAAAACCGTGTCGACACAAGTCATGGCGCAACAAGAGCCAATTAAGCGCCAAACAATTGCATTACCGACAACCACAACTCCGCCAACAACAACGGTTACTACACCGCCGCCAAGAACAGTTGCACCAACAACCAATACTAGCGTAGGGGCTTCAATTCCAAGTTCAAGCTTGCGTTGGGTGAAACCAAATAATGGTCCGGTTATCCAAGGATTTAATTTGGCGAATAATGTCAAAGGAATTCGTTACGGTGGTAACCAAGGTGATCCTATTTATGCGGCAGCTGACGGTCAAGTTGTATACGCAGCCGATGGTTTAAAAGAATACGGTAATCTCGTTTTAATCAAACATATTGATGGCTATATCAGTGCGTATGCCCACAATAGCAAGATGATGGTGAAGAGTGGAGACAATGTAACCGCAGGCCAAAAGATTGCTGAAATGGGATCTTCAGGGGCTTCTCGTGTCATGCTTGAGTTCCAAATTCGCCTTGACGGTAAACCAATCAATCCGGCAAATCTTTTACCAAATTAGCTAATGCAATAAATATAGGTTTCCTCGTATAATGTAATTGGTTGCTTTCATTACAACAATAAGCATTTTTTATAAATTTAGAATTAGATTTGAGGAAACCTATGTTAGATCAGCTTCGTGCGATGGGTGTTTTTGCTTGTGTGGTTGAAAAAAGTTCATTTAGTGGTGCGGCACGTGAATTAGGCATTACAACAAGTGCTGTCAGTCAGCAAATACGTTCTCTTGAAAATGAAATGGATGTAATTTTATTACACCGTTCTACTCGAAAACTTAGTTTGACAGAGGCTGGACAGGCTTTTTTCTCAAGTTGCCAAGAAATGTTGGCAGCAGCAGAAAGAGGCAAAATCAGAATCAATGAATTGCGAGATGACTTGATTGGTGATTTGCGTATTGCAACAACCCCAGACTTAGCAGTTCAGCACATTATTCCTGCTTTATCTCATTGGATGTCTGCCCATCGCGGTTTATCTGTTCATTTTGAAGTGGGGCATCGTTATATCGACTTAATTGAAGAGCGAATTGATATTGCAGTACGTATGAGCTCTAAGCCAGTAGAAGAGAGTAGTTCTGTAGTTCCTATGGCTTTTGTCGATCAGATTTTGGTAGCCTCTCCCAGCTATCTCAATCAATCAAGCCCGATTTTGCATCCCAACGATTTAAACAACCATGAGTTGCTTTCTATCAATGCAATGAACGAATCACGCACTTTTAACTTCCAGCATGCTAAAACAGGTGAAAAATTAAATATTGAGATGGTAAGCCGTTTGCAAAGTAATAATTTGCAAGTTGCTAAAGCCTTATGTCAGCAAGGACATGGTATTGCTAGAATTTTATATTTAGATGCTCAAAAAGAGTTGAAGGCTGGTTCTTTAATTGAAATTCTTCCAGATTGGAAACTCCCGGCTTTCACTTTATATGCAGAGATCGCCAAACACGATCAACAGCCAATGAAGATTCAGCGTTGTGTTGAAGCGCTTAAACAGTATTTTAGTCAATTGGCTGGCGGAAGGGCCATGCAAATTGTTCGCTAATTTTACCTTATTCATAAAAAAGGGCTTGTGATTACAAGCCCTTTTTTACTTAGTGCTATTTCTGCTTCAGAGTCGCAACTTCTTCTTGAGTCTCTTGTGGAAGATCATCAGCTGTGAGCTCTTCATGCTTTTTGATTTTTTTCTTGTTTTTCTTTTTCTTCTTTGGTTCCTCTTCAATTTCTGCACCATCTTCAATGGCTTGCCAATATTCAAGTTGTTCCATTACAGCCGCATAAATAGAGTGCTTACTGTACTTGCCTTTTTTATCGAGTGTACCGACTGGACGAGCCATTAAAATTTCAAGTGCTTGGTCAATCGTATCAATCGCATGAATATGGAACTGACCAACTTTTACTGCATCAATTACATCTTGGCGTAACATCAAATGTTGCATGTTTTGACGTGGGATAATGACACCCTGTTTGCCAGTTAAACCTTGTAATTTACAAGCATCATAGAAGCCTTCAATTTTTGCATTTACACCACCAATTGGTTGAACTTGGCCTAACTGATTCATAGAACCGGTAATTGCCCATGATTGATCAATTGGTATTTGGCTAATTGCAGAAATTAGTGCAGAAAGCTCGGCAACCGTTGCACTGTCACCGTCGACTTGCCCATAGCTTTGTTCAAATGCAAGCGCAGCAGAGAAGTGTAAAATCTGTTCACGGCCGAAGTGAGCTTTCAAGAAGCTAGACATGAGCAACACGCCTTTGGCATGGAGTGAACCACCAAGTTCTACACTACGTTCAATATCAAGAATATCACCGCCACCTTGATAAACTGAGGCAGTCAAACGTGAAGGTAAACCAAACTCAACATCTGCATAGTGAATAACGGAGAGGGCATTGATTTGACCTAAACGGTGGCCCGAAGTTTCGATTAACTGAGTTCCACGCGATAGATCCTGCCAGTAAAGTTCTCTTAAATAGCCTAAGCGATATTGTCTATGTTGTAATGCAAGATTAATGTGTTGGTCAGTTACAATCTTTTCATTGGCTTTAAATGCATGATGATGTGCTTCGCGAATGAGATCACCCAAAGTTGAAGCATGTAATGATAGTGAACTTTGGTCTTCCGCCTGACGGCTTGAGTCGGTAAGTAAAGCTGCTAAAGCACTACGATCAAATGGAAGTAGTTTATCTGCTTGTACATAGTCAGCAATTAGCTGCATGTAAGCTTGTTCATTTTCGTCATTACGTTGTAATGTATCGGTAAAATCTGCACGAATTTTAAATACACTACCAAGCTCTGGTTCTACTTCTAAGATTTCATAATAAATCTCAGGTTCTGCCATAAGAACCACTTTAATATCAAGTGGAACTGCAGCAGGTTCTATCGAGATAGAGCCTGTTAACGTCAACATGTGTTCAAGAGAAGAAAGCTTGAGCTGGCCTGATTTTAAAGCACGCTTTAAACCCTGCCATGCATAAGGCTGTTCGAGTAATTGCTCGGCTTCAAGCATTAAAAAACCACCATTCGCTTGATGTAGAGCACCTGGGCGAATGAGTGTGAAATCTGTGGTAATTGTACCGTTGTGCGTAAGCTGTTCTACATGACCAAGCAAGTTGTAGTGAGTTGGGAAATCTTCAAAAATAACCGGTGCACCGCTGTTTGGTTTATTTGAAACAATTACATTTGCTTGATAACGTGCTGGTACACGATTGAACATAGCAGGAGCAAAGTCATCTTCTTCTTGCTCTAAAATGAGCTCAACATTGTCAATTACATCTTGTGCATATTGTTTTAAATAATCTTCAAGCCCTTTAACTTGACCATACTTATTTAAAATTAAATCTATTCGTGGCATGACCACTTGAGTCGCGATGTCTCGATTTAAAACAGAGACTTTGTCTCGTGCATCGTCTTCTAAATCGCCTAAATGCAAACCAAGACGCTCAAGCTTTTTATCCATATAGCGAATATTCGCCGCGATTTCAGCACGCTGTTTACTATTTAAAGCATCAATTTCTGCTTGGGTCAGTTCTTGAACCTGATCATTTTTTACTTGGACAGGCACAAAACCATGCTTCTCATTTCGAGAAATTAATTTTAAATCGAGCTCTTCGCCTTCTTTTGTTAACTCAACAAGCGCTTCTTGCTGCTCATCTCCAGTTTCCTGACGAATTCGCTCAATACGGTTATGATAAGTCTCGGCACTAAAGCGGCGTTCAAGCTGTTTTAAAATAATTTGCCAAGTTTGATGAAGAGTATGTTGAAACTTGGTTCCTTGCCCAGCAGGGAAGCGTAGCGCAATTGGCTGACGCGCTTGCTTAAAGTTATAAACATATACCCAATCATCTGGAGTAGGCATTGTTTTCGCATGTTGTTGGAGTAAACGCTTAATCATGGTGCGTTTACCCAAACCTGCCGTTCCTACTGCAAAAATGTTATAACCAGAGTAGGGTAAAGAAATGCCGGCTTCTACAGAAGCTTTGGCACGATCTTGTCCTAAAAAGTTATTAAGCGGTTTTATACGTTTTGTTGAGGCTGGAATATTTTCAAAATCTGGAATATGTGTAAGTTGCTCGGGTTTTAAGGCTGTTTTATCCAAAGTCATTTTTATATCAGGTTGCTCAAAAGCTGAAGGAAATGCATTTATTGTGACGTTTGTGGTGTTTGTTTTAGCGAGTGATAAAGTTGAAGTTGTCACTTGATCAAGTTTTTGTGTCACTGTTGATATCCAGCAAAAGAAAACGAAGGTTGAAGATTAAAGGTATACAGGTTTAGCATAAAATATCAAGCAAACTTGCTGCTTTTATCACCAAAACAAAACTTGATTGCAGAAAGAATCTTGAAAGCAATTGTAAGAAGCGATTGAATAGACGCATTTATAATTTATGGAAAATAAAAAACGAATGACCACACAAACCTCTGGTTGGGTCTCGGCGTTTAAAGCATTTTTAGACCGTCGTGCATTAATTATGCTATTTCTGGGTTTTTCTGCCGGAATACCTATTTTACTAATTTTCTCTAGTCTTTCTTTATGGCTAGGTGAAGCGGGCATTGATAAAAGCGCAGTCACTTTTTTCAGTTGGGCAGCTTTGGGATATTCCTTTAAGTTTGTTTGGGCACCTCTCATTGATGAATTGCCAGTACCGGTCTTGACCAAGGCTTTAGGTCGAAGACGTGCTTGGCTGCTTATTGCTCAGTGTTTAATTGTGCTTGCGATTTGCACCATGGCTTTTGCCGACCCAGCTTTAGGCCATAGCTATTTGGTTCAAATGGCAGCCGGTGCAGTATTACTTGGCTTCTCGGCAGCAACGCAAGATATCGTAATTGATGCTTATCGTATCGAATTAGCTGAAACTGAAATGCAGACGGTGTTGGCGTCGACTTATAATGCTGGCTACCGTATTGGTATGATTGTAGCTGGGGCTGGTGCATTATTTTTAGCAGCACATTTAGGAACAGCTAAAGGCAACTATATTTACGAGGCGTGGAAAACGACCTATTTAACCATGGCAGTAGTCATGTTGGTCGGTATTGTTACAACCTTGCTTGTCCGTGAACCTAAGGTTAATCGCGTATATAAAAACTATAAAACTACTGATTATTACCGTCTGGTTTTAGTCTTCTTTATAGCGGTCATTTCGTTTGTCATAACTTATATTTACTCAGGTCAAATTACCGAGGCAATTTCCAAAGCTGGCAATATTCAAGATAGTGCAGCTTTATTTGGTTTAGAGGCTTTAAGATTCTTAACAGCAACAGGTTCTGCCATTTTAGTTGGTTATGTGCTAGTTAAGATGGGGGTGGTCAACCAGCAAATGGCAAAAGAAACTTGGATTGCTCCAATTCTGGATTTCTTTAAACGTTATGGTGTCAAACTCGCGTTAGTGCTTCTATTTTTGATTGGTTTCTTCCGTATTTCAGACATCATTGCCGGTGTGATCTCAAATGTCTTTTATCAAGATCTAAACTTTAGCAAAGAACAAATTGCTGAAGCTGTAAAAGTTTATGGTGTGATCTTTAGCTTGGTTGGAGGCTTCTTAGGAGGCTTATTAGCACAGCGTATGAACATCATGAAACTGATGTTTGTTGGTGCTGTATTGGCAAGCTCTACTAACCTCATTTTCATTGGTTTAGTGAAATCTGGCAAACCCCTTGATATGGTAGATGTTCAAGTGGGAGACAAACATTATAAAGCTCAGCCGGATGAAGTCGGTTATTGGAAGATTAAAGTCCCGAGTTCCAATTTTGATGGAACAAAACAAGTTGATGTAAAAGCTGGCTATGCTTTGCAAGGTCAACAAGCAGAGACCATAGTCCGAGTTCAACCTTTAGTAACAACGCATGCTGAACATGTACCCCTACAGATTTTACCTTTAATGGGAAGTGACCAAATCACTGCTAAATCTTCTGAAGGCAGTGTGGTTGTTCGTGGTCAGTATTTTGGTAAAGCTTTATCGCCTAACCAAAAGATTGTGTTGAATCTGGATGGACAGAATTTTGATGCAAAAATGACAGATCAAAAAGGTGTATTTAACGCTGCAATTGATATGCAGAAATTACTGTCATCACCAAGCAAACAAATTACTGCGTCAGTTGTCGAAGGAAACCAAAAAGTATTATCAGTTTCCCATCATTATAATGTTGCTTCAAATTCTCTACCCAAAGCTGAATTAGATGTAAATATTGACCCTTTACCATATATTGATACTCAGTCAGGTAAAGAGGTCGAGATTAGCGGTAAAGTCATTAAGCCTTATAGTTCGCTGTGGCTCTACTTTGCAATTGTTGTGGATAATATGGCTTCGGGCCTCGCGGGTGCAGCATTTATTGCATTCCTTTCGAGCCTAACCAGTGTGTCATTTACCGCTGTTCAATATGCGATCTTTAGTTCACTCATGACCCTTACACCAAAACTTTTAGGTGGATATTCAGGTACCATAGTGAGTAATATTGGGTATCCAAACTTCTTTTTGATGACCACATTGATCGGGATTCCAATCTTAATTTTAGTGGTTTGGGTTGGAAAACTACTCAAAGATCATCAAACACATGAAACAGAAAAGGCAGGTGAATAAACATGCGAATGCTTCATACAATGTTGCGAGTAGGCAATTTAGAACAATCTTTAAAGTTCTATACCGAAGTATTAGGGATGAAGTTACTTCGTAAACGTGATTATGAAGAAGGTCGTTTTACACTAGCATTTGTTGGTTATGGCGATGAAGAAAATAATACCGTGCTTGAACTTACGCATAACTGGGATACCTCAAGTTATGATTTAGGCAATGCCTATGGTCACATCGCAATTGGTGTCGAAGACGCTTACAAAGCATGTGAAGAAATTAAAGCACGTGGTGGTAAAGTTGTGCGTGAAGCAGGCCCAATGAAGGGTGGTGTAACGGTGATTGCTTTTGTTGAAGATCCAGATGGCTACAAAATCGAACTCATTCAGCAAGATGCAAACGCTAGAAATAATTAAGTAATTGACTCAGGCGCTTTAAGATTTAGGTCTTAAAAGCCTAGCTTTATTTTTATAGCCCAGTATGATGAAGGCTTGACCAAATGGTCAATTTATCAACTGGGTTTTTATTTGTCTAAAATAATCATAGGATGTGAACATGCTGAAGTTCTTGGCACTTGATCGATTTACAATTTTGTTAGTTGGTATGGTGTTACTAGCAACATTTTTTCCAGTCAGTGGTCAAGCTGCGCAGTATTTCAATACACTAACTACAGTCGCGATTGCAATTTTATTTTTCCTGCACGGTGCTAAGTTATCTCGTGAGGCAGTCATTGAAGGTATTTTGCATTGGAAAATGCACTTGCTGGTATTTGCAATTACGTTCTTTATTTTTCCTGCCCTTGGTTTATTGGCTAAACCTATTCTTTTGCCCTTATTAGGACAGCAGCTCTATTGGGGCTTTTTGTTTATGTGCTTCTTGCCCTCTACTGTTCAGTCCTCTATTGCATTTACTTCAGTGGCAAAAGGAAATGTAGCAGGGGCGGTATGTAGTGCATCTTTTTCAAACTTGGTTGGCATGTTCATTACACCAGTTTTAGTGAGTTTCTTTATTTTAGGACAAAGTCAGCATGGCTTTGATCCAACATCATCTATTGTAGAAATTACGCTGTTGTTATTGGTACCATTTGTTTTAGGGCAATTGCTTCGTCCTTATATTTTTCCATATATGGCAAAAGTACCAAGTATTGTAAAAGCGTTCGATCAAGGCTCAATTTTGATGGTGGTGTATGGTGCATTTAGTGGGGCGGTGGTTGCTGGACTTTGGCATCAAGTAAACTGGAAAACTTTACTTCTTTTGGCGCTGGCTTGCTCTGTATTACTGACTATTATTATGTTGCTTGCCCTGTATTTACCGCGTGCTTTTGGTTTTAGTCGTGCCGATCAGATTACTGTTTTCTTTTGCGGTTCAAAAAAGACCTTGGCAAGTGGTGTACCAATGGCACAAATCTTATTTATTGGTCAGCCTTTAGGAATGATTGTATTGCCAATTATGATATTTCACCAAATACAGTTAATGGTGTGTGGAGTAATCGCAAATTACTGGGCTAAATCCCAAGATTAATTCGCAAAAAAAAATTATATGGCGTATAATACTGTCCACTTGTTGTGCTTAGCTCTAACCCTAGAGGTTTCGGTGGGCCAAAAGAATGGTCTGTTGTGGTGTTGATCTGCTTGTAAAAGCTTTCCTCAATTTAATTGAGAGTGATCAATTGCGATGACAGCTTAAGCCTTTCTTCAATTAGGAGTAATCGACGATGCGCGCCGATATTCACCCAAAATATGAAAAATTAGTTGCAACTTGCTCATGCGGTAACGTAATCGAAACTCGTTCTGCTTTAGGTAAAGAAACTATTTACCTTGACGTATGTTCAGCTTGCCACCCTTTCTACACTGGTAAACAAAAGAATGTAGACACTGGTGGTCGTATCGACAAATTCAAACAACGTTTTGCTGGTATGTCTCGCTCTATCAAGCGTTAATACTTCAAAACGAAACAAAAAACGGGCTTATGCCCGTTTTTTGTTTTTAGCGTACAAGACCATTATTGGTCTTGCACATCTGTTAAGCGATCAAGCTTTTTCTGAAAATAATCACCTTGTAAGAAACGTGCTTCCACATTCCATGCATTAGCAAACAGATTCATGTCATTTAAGTTAGCTAATAAAATTCCAATTGGTTTTACAGTCAAATAGTTCAATATTTTTTCTTGCAAGCTATTGAGTCCTTGGTCTGAGCTTAATAGATCAGTTTTGCTAGACTGCAGTTTTACAAGCTGGATATCAAGCTGCTGTAAAATTGAATCGCTATACATAGAAGAAGCAAAGTCTCGGATTGAAACTTCTGCACCATGTTGACGTAAACGACCAATCAGCGGTTGAACTGTTGGAAGGTAGTGCTGAAGAGCTTGTTCCGAAAATTGCAAAATCAAAGGACATTCAAGTTTACTACCAATGATAGTAAGCAGTTTGGAAATCAGCTCAGGGAAGGTTTTATCTTTCAGCAAAATATCAATATTAAGGTTAATAATGAGCCTTGCTTTAGGATACTGAGCAATGAAATTATGAAGCTGTTTACAGGCTTCTACTAATATCCAGCGATCTAGTTGAATTGATAGTTCAGCATCTTCTTTTAATTCAGCTAAGTCATTTAAATCATGCCATTGTTCATCTGCAATAAAGCCACTCGTCACTTCATAGTTATGAGTTTCTTCATCATGTTTATCGTAAATTTGCTGATACTTAAGATGTATCTCACCTTTAGCTAATTTTTGTTTCAACTGCTGTAGCAAAGAAGACTGTGAAGTCATCTCAAAGTGCTCAATCGTTAAATCAAGAGGAATAGCTTCAATGCTCGGCGAAACTGGTTTTTCTACAATAGGTGTTATTTCAAGCTGAGGAGTAACTTGAGGTAGGTTCTGCTTTTCAGCTTCATTAAGTAATGAGCTAAATGTAGTTTCAGTTAATGGTTGGTTAAGCGGAGCATAGCCAAGTTTTAACTGTACCGAAAAGTTTTGCTCATTCACTTTTAACAAGTGTTCTTTCTGCAAAGTTTGTAAACTCGTCAACTGAGAATTTAAAACCGTACTATTTTCAGCTTGTAAAATCCCGACATAACTGCCCAAGTCGACTTGGAAAATCGGCATCTGAGCATGGTCTTTTAAAAAACCATGTAGCTGATTGAAATAAAGTCCTAAAGTTTGCCAACCTTGTTGAAAAAGTCGTTCTGGACACTGTGCAAGTCTAAATAGAACCAGAGCATTTGCTTGGGCAGGGTGGGTCGATAAATGACGATTAATCTGTGGCCAAGCTGCACTTAATCCAGCCGTTTTCTCGGTTAGCGCTGTATTTGCTGGTGTTTTTAAATCAACTTGATAGTCGATGGTCAGTTGTACAGCATCTTCTTCTTGGCTCGGAATAAATTCCAGTTTTAAAGCATTATTACCAGAAATAGCTTGATGCTGACTTTGAATTTCGAAACGTGCTTGATCAAACTGGCCTAAAGAAATTTTCTTAAAACGTTGTTTAAAAATATTTAAATCGTTAGGTTGTAAGACATCTAAAATCGGCAAACCAATAATATCTTCTTCTTGCTGGAAACCAAAAAGATTCAAATATTCGGTATTTGCCTTAATATGTATACCTTCTTGAAAAATAGCGACCGCTTTATGGCTGCTATCGACCAGTGTTTGCGTATGTGTATGAATGGTATCAAGCTCAGCCAAAAGGCGCTGTTCTTTCTGTAAAAGGCGGCTATATGACAGCGCTCGAACAAGCGTAATATAGAAATAGTCCAAAGGTTCTAATGGAACTACATCATAAATACCTTTTTGAATATAGTTTTGATATTGCGATGATTGGTAGTCATCTGGTTGTAAAAGTAAAATTGGAAGCTGTGGCTGTTCTGAGGCTTGAACAAGGGAGAGAGTTTGTTCAATTTTCAAATCATACGCACGACCAAAAATAATGACATCCCACGATGTATTTAACTGCTTTTCAAAACTTTTTAAATCATCAAGTAATAAGGCATTAACTTGATAATCATTCCCCGATAATAAAGTTAAAATTTGGTTATAACGTAACTGGTTATCATCAATAATGAGTAAACGTATTTCAGTACGTTTTAACTTTTTAGATAGTAAAGAGTTTCTCACTTTAATGCTTCCCATAAATCTTGGTTATTCGCGTTACTATTCTTTTTCAGCATGAACTGATCAAGCAGATGTTGTTGTTGCTCATTCAAAAGTTCAAATTGAAATTGAATAAAACTTTGAGTAATGAGTTGTGCTTTGAGTAGATACACTTTGATTTCTTCTGTCCCCAATCGTAAATGAATTGTTTGTTGCTCTCTAAAAATTTGAGACCCCGGTAAAATAAGCGTGTTTTGTATTTCTTCTAGGTTTTGAGTTTGTAGTAATAGTGCAGGGTGGTAATTACGAGTATGGCGCTCGGCCTGAATATGTACGGCACAAGGGAACATGGCTTGTGAAAGAATTTCTAAACCCAGCTCCAGACTTTTTTCAGTCGATTGTTTAATCCAGCGAATCACACCGCCACGCCACTGACCATGCAGCGTTTCTTTGACTAAAATATATTCGCCAGTTCTTAAATTTTTAGGGGCTTCACCAGACCATTTAATACGGTAGCCATTAACACTAATATCAAGCACTGTAGTTTGGTAAATCGTCTTGCTCTCACGACTCAAGCGCTGATACGAGCTGGTCTGTTGCTCTTTTTTTTCTAAGTTTGATAAGACTTTCGATTCACTTTGTAGATTATAGTTATTGTTAAGCTGTAGCGTTTCTTCAAAGTTTTTTGCTTTAGATAAATAAAAATGAGCAGTACTTAAGCCAAAACAGATTTGCAATGCAGCATTGTATTCATAACGTTCATGACGGCGCTGTGCTGTGGTACCCAAAATGGTTTGAACGTGGAATTTTAGTGCTGGACTCAAATAAATCTTTTCATTTTTAGACATGTATTGAGCATTTTTATGCATGGTGGCAGTCACATGCTCAAGCAAGGCTTGTGTACTAATGAAAATGCTTGGGTTGAAATTTGAGCTTTGCTTTTTGTTATATACAGGCGGATGGTCTTTAGTCGGATCGACTACATATTTAGTTAAAGCAGAGTCTTTAGGCAAGATTTGAATCATGCGTGCCCAGTCAAAACTACATTGAAACAAAGCTTGAATTTCTGATTGACGAATCTGATTGGTATTAAAAATATCTAATAAAATCAGCTGAGCATATGCCTGTGTAATATTTGCTAAAGGGTGCTGTACACCTTGAATATGATTAATATTGGTTAAATGATATTTATACTGAACGGCTGTTTCATAAAGCTGGTGAGCAATTAACCATTGACCTTTTACAGGTTCGCTGTAGAGCATATGCTGTTGGTATAAAAGGTTGGTGAGTTGCTGCAATGCATGGAATGTCGCCAAAATACGCGCGGTTTGTAAGTTTTTCTTTTGTTTAAAAGAAAATAAAGAGAACTTTTGTCTTTGTAGCTGCTCGTGGCTGGTCTGTGCAATATTTAAATAAATGCTGGCAAAATAACAACGCAGCAGCATTGCCAACTCAATAATATGCTCGTTACGGTCGGTACTAATCACCCCTTGGTTAAAGAAGTTTTTTTCTAAGCTTGCCAAAACATTATTAATAGTTGGGTGAAGCGTTTGAATTAAGTCAAAGCGGAGCGTTTCACTGCAATTTAATTCATTTAACTCCAAAATTGCGGTAAATAGCGCTTTTGAAGTATCACCCAATTGCATAATAGAAAGGGTAGTGACCCATTCATTAAGATCTTTAATGTTGGCTTCACAAAAGCTTAACCGTTCACGGGTACGTGAGGTTTGATTGTGAAAAATGTCCGAAAGTGCATTATTCATCATCACTTATTATATAACTCAAAAAGTTGTAGCCCCAAAAAGCGGTGTTTTATTCTTTTCGCCCGCAATTTCCCTGACGAGTTTAGGAACCAGATATCCAGGTAGGCTCGCTAACACGTCTTGATATATCGCATCTATTTCAGATGGCATTAAATCAAAATGTTGTGCGCCTTTTACTTTATCTAATACGTGTAAGTAATATGGCATAACGCGAGCTTCAAATAGACGATAACTTAAATCAGTTAAAGTTTGAGCAGAATCATTGACACCTTTTAGCAATACAGCCTGATTTAGTACAGTAATGTGGTGCGAAGATAACTCCATCAACTTTGAACAAGTAAAGTCATCGAGTTCAGAAGCATGGTTTGAGTGTACCACCAGAATAATACGCAGCCTACTGTTTTTTAATAAAGAAATAAGCTCTTCGTCGATTCGATTTGGAATGACAATTGGAACTCGTGAATGAATTCGCAAAATCTTAACTTGTTTGAGAGATGATAAGCGTTCTAGCCAAAGTGCAAGCTTACGATTAGAAAGTGTAAGGGGGTCACCTCCACTTAAAATCACTTCATTAATATCGGGATTAGCTTCGATATAATTTTTAATATTGAGCCAATCATCATTTTTTGGCAGATTTTCCTGATAGGGAAAGTGACGGCGGAAACAGTAACGACAATGCACAGCACATGCGCCTGTTAAGGTCAGTAAAAAACGAGATTTATATTTATGTAAAACACCCGGTAACTGATTGGCTGCTTCTTCACCTAAAGGGTCGGTTACAAACTCAGGATGCTCTTCAAGCTCTAAATGATGAGGTAATACTTGTAGTAAAAGCGGGTCAAGCGGGTTTTTAGCGTTCATTTTTCCGACGAACGCACGAGGAACACGCAATTTAAACTTTTCAGAAGCCAGAATCGCACCTGATAATAGCTGATCTGAGGATAACTCGAGTAGGCTTAGCAGTTCAGAAGGATCAGTAATAAGGTCACTGAGTTGTGATTGCCAGTTTTGCTCTTGGTATAAATAGTTTATCATTTGACACGATTAAGATAATGCAACAACGCATTATATCGCATAGTTGACTTGTTAAGTTTGGAGTGTGCCTTTCATGGCCTATTATTCTACAAATGATTTCAAAGCTGGCCTTAAGGTTATGCTTGATGGTAACCCATGTTCTATCATGGAAAACGAATATGTAAAACCAGGTAAAGGTCAAGCGTTCAACCGTGTAAAATTACGTAACCTTAAAACTGGCAAAGTATTAGAAAAAACTTTCAAATCAGGTGACTCTTTAGAAGCGGCTGACATCGTTGAAGTTGAAATGGATTACTTATACAACGATGGTGAAATGTGGAACTTCATGGATCCTGTAACTTTTGAGCAAATCGCTGCAGACAAAACTGCAATGGGCGATGCTGCTAAATGGTTAAAAGACGATTCAAATGAAAAATGTACAATTATGTTGTTCAACGGTGTACCTTTAACTGTAAACCCACCGAACTTCGTTGTATTAAAAATCGTTGAAACTGATCCGGGCGTACGTGGTGATACATCTGGCGGTGGCGGTAAACCAGCTAAGCTTGAAACAGGTGCGGTTGTTCGTGTTCCGTTATTTGTTCAGCAAGAAGAAAGCGTTCGTGTAGATACTCGTACTGGTGAGTATTTAGAGCGTGCATAATAGTTAAAAAATAAACTATTATCGAAGGGATGATGTAAATCATCCCTTTTTTTATGCGAAAGTATAAGAGGAAAAAAGAAAAAGGAGGAGTAGAGTCACAGGGATTAAGAGAAACAGTACATAACAATATAAAAATGCTGTAGTTATTTATTGAGAGGTTAAGAATGGACACAATGCAAGCGAAATCTACGCTTCCCTCCAAGCTGGTCTGGAGCCTAGTGGCAATTATAGGTGCAATTTCTTTTGGGATGCTGGCACTCAGTCGTGGTGAACATGTTAACGCGGTTTGGCTTGTACTGGCTGCAGCATGTGTATATAGCATCGCATATCGATTTTATAGTCTATTTATTGCAACTAAAGTATTTGAATTAAACCCAAGACGTTTAACCCCAGCTCATCGTTTAGCCGATGGTCTGGATTATGTACCCACCAATAAATATGTGCTTTTCGGTCACCACTTTGCTGCAATTGCAGGGGCAGGACCGTTAGTTGGACCAATTCTGGCTGCACAAATGGGCTTTTTACCAGGAACGATCTGGTTATTGGTTGGTGTTGTGTTGGCGGGGGCAGTACAAGACTTTTTAGTCTTATTTATCTCAACACGTCGTGATGGCCGATCACTTGGTGAAATGGCAAAGCAGGAACTTGGTTCTTTTGCTGGTGTTGTGGTGATGCTCGGTGCACTCGGGGTAATGATTATTATCCTTGCCGTACTGGCGTTAGTGGTTGTTAAAGCACTTGCACATAGTCCATGGGGTGTCTTTAGTATTGCAGCAACCATTCCAATTGCATTGTTCATGGGCGTTTATATGCGCTTTATCCGTCCGGGACGTATTGCAGAAGTTTCAATTATTGGCTTTGTTTTAATGATGCTGGCAATTGTCTATGGTGGACATGTTGCAGCAGACCCATACTGGGGTGAGTTCTTCACTTTAACAGGTACACAGCTCACTTGGTGTCTCATCATTTATGGTTTTATCGCATCGGTATTGCCAGTTTGGTTGTTATTAGCACCGCGTGATTATTTATCTACCTTCCTCAAAATCGGGGTGATTCTTGGTTTGGCGGTGGGTATTATCATTGCATTACCTGAATTGAAAATGCCGGCTGTAACCCACTTCATTGATGGTACAGGTCCAGTTTTCTCAGGTAGCTTATTCCCATTCCTATTTATTACTATTGCTTGTGGTGCCATCTCTGGTTTCCATGCGCTTGTTTCTAGTGGTACAACACCAAAACTCGTCGATAACGAAGCTGACATGCGCATGATTGGCTATGGCGGTATGCTTATGGAGTCTTTTGTCGGGATCATGGCAATGATCTGTGCGACAGTGTTAGACCCGGGTGTGTACTTTGCGATTAATGCGCCAGCGGCAGTACTCGGTACAACTGTAGAAACTGCGGCAGAAGCTGTACGTAACTTAGGTTTTGTTGTTACCCCAGAAATGCTGACCGTGTTGGCTCAAGAAGTAGGTGAAAGCTCGATTCTTTCACGTACAGGTGGTGCACCTACCTTCGCTATTGGTATGGCTCATATCATTTCTGAAATTTTTAATAGCCGCCAAATGATGGCATTTTGGTATCACTTTGCCATTTTGTTTGAAGCATTGTTTATTTTAACTGCTGTCGATGCTGGTACTCGTGCTTGTCGTTTCATGGTGCAAGACACGGTAGGTATTGTTATTCCTGCGGTTAAAGCATCAGGTTCATTCTTCGGTAACTTAGTCGGTACGGCTGTTGCGGTAGGTGGATGGGGCTTCTTCGTCTATCAAGGTGTGATTGACCCATTAGGTGGCGTTAACTCATTATGGCCTTTATTTGGTGTTGGTAACCAAATGCTGGCTTCTATGGCACTCATTTTAGGTACAGTCATTCTGTTTAAAATGAAAAAAGAAAAATATGTATGGGTAACGATTATTCCGACTATTTTCTTGTTCGTGACTTGTATGACTGCGGGTTGGCAAAAGATTTTCCACGAAAACCCAAAAATTGGTTTCTTGGCGCAAGCGCATAAGTTCTCTGACGCGATTGCTCGTGGTGAAATTATTAAACCAGCCAAAACTATTGCTGAGATGCAAAACATTGTGATGTCGAATCAGATTAATGCTGCGCTTTGTGGCTTCTTTATGATTGTTTCGATTGTCATGATTATTGCCTCAATTGGTATTGTTCGCCGTGCTTTAGCGAGTCCGAAACCGACTGTAAATGAAGCGCCTGCGGTATATGCCGATCCTGAAGTGGTTACCACTCGAGGAGAATAAAGATGAATTTTAAATTTGCAAAAAATGGAACTGTCATTATTGCGAAAATCATCAAAATGACAGTGCTCTCGCAAAAAGAGCTATTACTTTCTCCAAAGAACTGGTCGCGTATAGCAACCTTGTGGCAACGTTTACAGCAAAGCTTCCGACTGATGGTTGGTGTGCCGGACTATCAAACATATTTGGAGCATATGAAAGCCCATCATCCAGATTTAACACCTATGGATGCAAAGACTTTCTATCGACATTGTGTTGATGTGCGTTATCCATCGGCAGGTGGTACTTTGAAGAAATGCCCATGTTAAGTTGAGCTTGATATTTGGCTAACCAAAGACGGTATGTGGTTGAACCATGTACCGTTTTACTTTTTGGGAAATGAAAAAGAGTTTGCTCAAAGTCTGCTCATTTGTATTTTTTTCAATGGCAAATCTCTTGTTTTGCTTTTGAAAAATGAATATGATGCTTTCCATTCTAGGTGTATAGCTCAGTTGGTTAGAGCGCTACGTTGACATCGTAGAGGTCTCCAGTTCGAGTCTGGATATACCTACCAAGATTCGCTGTTAAATCAGCAATTTAAAAAACCGCCTTAAATGGCGGTTTTTTATTTTCGGGGTATTTTCGGGGAATTAATTCACGCCTTAATGTGGATAAGTACGAAAATTAGTCAAGTTTAGAATTCAAATACTATGAGAGTAGACTAATTTTGTGTTTATAGTCTCCTTATTATAGGGAGTAATATCTTATTAATTATTAATGCTATTGATTTTTATATTTTGATCAATGATAGTGGATTATAGGTATTAGTACTTCTATATAAGAATAATAATTTCATATCAAGGAGATATGGATGAGTTCACATGAGATTGGACGTCAAAAAATGTCAGCAATGACATTGGGTGCTTTAGGTGTGGTTTTTGGGGATATTGGTACTAGTCCACTTTACGCTTTTACCCAATGTTTTCATACATCACATAATGTTCCTATAAATGAAGCGAATGTTCTAGGCATTTTATCATTGATTTTTTGGGCACTGATGATCGTGGTGTCCTTGAAATTTAGTATGTTAATTATGCGTGCTGATAATCATGGAGAGGGGGGGATCTTAGCATTATTAGCTCTTAACATGCACAATAAGCAAATTGGGCCTAAAGTGCGCTTTGGGTTAATTACAATTGGTTTATTTGGTGCTTCATTGTTTTTTGGTGATGGCATTATTACCCCCGCTATTTCAGTATTGTCAGCAGTAGAGGGATTGTCGGTAGCAACCCCTATTTTTACACCGTATGTGATACCAATTACGATTGTGATTCTAATTGGATTATTTATGATCCAGAAAAAGGGAACTGGATCCGTAGGCCGTTTTTTTGGACCTATCATGCTACTGTGGTTTTTCTCAATAGGTTTTATTGGCCTATCTCACATTATCAAGAACCCTTTTATCTTGAATATGCTTAATCCGTATTGGGCTTTTCCTTTCATTGAAAATAACCCTGTGACTGCATTTGTAGTTATGGGAGCAGTTGTATTGACGATTACAGGTGGAGAGGCATTATATGCGGACATGGGCCATTTTGGTCGTAAGCCAATTCAATTGGCTTGGTTTTTTGTTGCGTTACCATGCTTGGTATTAAACTATGCAGGACAAGGTGCGTTGATTCTGCAAAACCCGCAGGCCATCGATAATACTTTTTTCATGATGGTACCTAAAATAGCACTATATCCTATGATTGCTTTAGCAACTGCTGCGACAGTAATTGCCTCTCAGGCAGTTATTTCAGGTGTGTTTTCTATGGCACGTCAAGCTATGCAATTAGGTTATTTACCACGTTTTGCGATTGACCATACCTCTGAATCTGAAATTGGTCAGATTTATATACCAGCATTGAACTGGATGTTGCTTGGAATGATTATTAGTTTAGTGCTTATGTTTCAATCTAGCGCTAATCTAGCTTCAGCTTATGGTATTGCAGTAACTTTGACTATGTTTTGCGATACGATTTTAGTTGCTTTCATCATGTATCACTTATGGAAATGGCCTTCGTGGGTCATGTTGTTAATTGCGATACCTTTGATAATACCAGATCTCCTCTTTATTGCTTCAACTTCACTAAAAATTGTAGATGGCGGCTGGTTCCCATTAATGATGGGTGCGATCACTTTTATAATTATGACAACATGGCGCCGTGGACGTGAATTACTACTGAACAAGTTGCAAAGTGACACTATGCCATTAGATTTATTTATTAAGAGCTTGGAGTCTAGTGCTTATATGGTGAGTGGAACGGCTGTATTTATGACAAGTAGTCCAAAAGTTGTTCCTCATGCTTTATTACATAATTTAAAACATAACAAAATACTTCATGAACGTAATATTTTGATCACCATAAATACTCGTGACATTCCATATGTAGATGAATCAGAACGTATTGATGTCGAAGTATTAGATAAGCACTTTTTACGAGTCACTGCTTATTATGGATTTAAAGAGCAGCCAAATGTACCTCAAGCATTAGAACAAGCTTTAACTAAGTTGAATCAACCATATAACATTATGGACACAAGCTTTTTTGTATCACGTGAACGTGTAATCCATAACGTAGGTGATGGTATTGTTTCATGGCGTGAAAAACTGTTCATTTCAATGCAACTTAATACGAGTCCTGCTAGTGATTTCTTCCAGATACCAGCTAACCGAGTGGTGGAAATGGGGAGCCAAGTAGAGATTTAGGGATGCCTTGATTGATTTTATGTATGCGAAAATAAGAGGCTTTTTAAAGGCTTAAATTTAGAAGGTTTAAGCTTTTTATTTTCATGATTCGAGAACTTTTTGAGAAATTTACTCTATTTCAAGTTGCTCATCTTCTTTTATATTATTCTATTTTTTATTTAAATAATAACTACTTACTATGAGTAAGTAGTTAGGTTAAAGATGAGGTAGTAACTACTTTTGAAGAAGCAATGAAGCAGCATAAAAATAACAAGCCCTCTAAGTATGCTTTTTTGTGTGACATTTTTTATCTGCTTTGTTAGATTGTGTGAGCTTTATAACAAATGGTGAAGAAATGAAAAAAATTCTAGTTGTAAGTTTGTTTTTAACTCTTTTGGGATGTTCTAAAGATAAGCCTCATGATGTTTTTGAAGGAGGTTTTGCATCAATGGAAGCCTGTTTAGCAGATGTAAAGTTGAAAGCTGGCCGAACTCCTGTTGTTGAATTAATGAATGACACAAAAGTTGCTGGAAGATTTAATGGTATGAAAAGAACGCAAGGTGTTTGGTCTTGTGAATTAAAGCAAAATAAAACTGGATTACCATTTTATGGATTTTATAGCATCGAAAAAGATCTATAGATATTTTAAAATTTAAGTGTTTATGAAATGCCGCCTTTATAGGCGGTTTTTTTATCTGAAGAAAACTTATGGCAACTAAGCGTGGACGTTGACCTTAAATTTATTAGTAAATATTGGGTCATATATCCAAGGTTTGTCTCGTGCTGAGTGTCAGACGCGCCTGTAAATTTTCCTAATTTTTAGAAGGTTATACCCTTGAAGCTATAATTTTATAAACCCCACTTAAACAATCACTTATCCATTATTTATTCTTACTTTTTAATGATCTAATTTAAAACAAATGTCATTTTGTGTGCTTGACTGTAACAGGGTTGGGCACTATTCTTTGCCTGCTGGCCACATTGCCAGCCGGCTTTGACAGGCTGAATAATAACTCCCGCATCAGAGCTTTTCCTTCTGAGGAATAGTTTTGTGTGTGGTGGACCACTCGTTCCCTCCCGTAGCGGTAGGACGGGAGAGGGACACCTTCGGGTGTGCTAGTTTGAGTTATTACTAGTCTGTCAACCTTCTTCCGTTCTGCCACCATAATTCTATAAATGTCTGGCAGAACTCCCAATAAAAAGGAGTTGGCTTTGCACATCCATTATTTCTTGGCAGCCGTTGCCAAAAGCTATAACGACACCACTTAAAAATTTAAAGCAGCTTGATCACCTTTAAGGTTTTCAGGCTTTCAGTCATTACGGCTCAAAAAACTTGCATCACCAATAAAACTTGAGATGTGCCAAGCACAGTCTTTATAGGCTTTGCTGTGCCTTTTTTTCTCCCAAAAAGGGCACAGGCTTTTTATATCTCTTTTATATACAAAAAAAATTTATTTTTATAACGGTAAAACTATGTCAAATTTTATTCTCCCAACACGTGCTTTAGAAGTTGTAAAAAAAGGAATAAATCTGTTCCATCACGGTGGATTTCACATGGTCGGTGTCGACAAAATTGTGAAAGAAACCGAAGTGAATAAAATGACGTTTTATAATTATTTTCACTCTAAAGAACGCTTCATCGAAATCTGTTTAATCGTACAAAAAGAACACCTCCAAGACCAAGTGGTTGCACTGGTCGAGTATGACCATGACACAAGCACAACCGATAAACTCAAGAAGTTGTATGTTCTACATACCGACTTAGAAGGCCCGTACTACTTATTATTTAAGGCTATTTTTGAAACTAAAAATAGTTATCCAAAAGCTTATAAAACCGCGGTGAGATACAGAACATGGCTGACCAATGAAGTTTATAGTCAGCTTAGATTACTTAAAACTGATGCTTCTTTTACCGATGCCAAACTCTTTTTATATATGATTGAAGGCAGAATTATTCAGCTTCTAAGCTCTGATGAGACAGATGAAAGAGACGGGGAGTTAGAATGGCGCTGGATACTGAAACTGCTAAGATTAAACTAGATTTCTGATACTTTTATAATGGCCTAAGGCAGCGAATAAAAAGGCATTTTAAGCTTCTCTTTAATTTCTTAGGTTAACATCTAAAGAAATTCCTTGTTTGGAATGAATTGAATTCCTATCAAAGGAGAACCAAATGCTGGAAGTCTTAAAAAATAGTACATATCGGCATTTGTTTTTAGCCCAAGTCATTGCATTGATTGGTACTGGGCTAATTACAATTGCATTGGCTTTACAAGCCTATGACATTGCTAAAGGGCAGGCTGCGCAAGTTCTTGGTATTGCTTTGGCAATTAAAATGATTGCTTATATTGGCGTTGCTCCAATTGCCTCAGCTTTTGCAGAAAGACTTCCTCGTAAAAAGGTTCTGGTGACTTTGGATGTGATTCGAGCGTGCACTGCTTTATGCCTACCATTCGTTACTCAAATTTGGCAAATTTATATTCTGATTTTTCTTTTACAGTCTGCATCGGCAGCATTTCCCCCAACATTTCAAGCCATGATTCCCGATGTCTTACCCGAGGAAAGAGAATATACCAATGCGCTATCTCTATCTCGGTTAGCATATGACTTAGAAAATATTATTAGCCCGATGTTGGCAGGTTTTTTACTAAGTTATATGAGTTATCACAACTTATTTTTAGGTACAGTGATTGGATTTATTGGCTCGGCGCTTTTCGTTGTAAGTACAAAACTACCCGTGGCTCAGGTTGCTGCATTTCAAGGTATATATAGCAGAATAAAAAGAGGGGCAAAAATCTATTTCAACACTCCTCGTTTAAAAGCTTTATTGGCATTAAATCTAGCCATTGCTTCTGCGAGCGCTGTGGTAATTGTAAATACTGTCGTTTTAGTACAATCCACTTTTAAATTGTCCGAACATGCGACCACTTGGGCGTTTGGGTTATTTGGCTTAGGATCAATGCTTTCGGCTTTTATGCTTCCTAAAGTTTTAGAAAAATTTGATGACCGATCTGTCATGCTGACTGGAACGGTAATTTTGGTAATTGGTTTATTTAGTGGATATTTTATCGCTTCATATGATTGGCTTTTAGCACTCTGGTTTGTTTTGGGAATAGGGTATTCAGTCTCACAAACTCCAACGGGTCGACTCATTCGTAAGTCTGCTTCAAGTGAAAATAGAACGGCTTTGTTTGCTGCACAATTCGCGTTTTCACATGCATGCTGGTTAATTACATATCCTTTAGTGGGATGGTTAAGCACTCACTTTGGAACTTTATTTACTTTTATTCCTATGGCAATTATTGCTTTAAGTGCATTGTCTTTTGCCTATTTCATCTGGCCGAAAAATGATGACTTAGTTTTATCTCATACCCATCATGACTTACCTGCTGGACATGAACATTTGGTTAACCATAGCCATAACGGTGAGCATGCACACGAATATGTGATTGATGATTATCATCATAAATGGCCGAAATAAGAAAGAAACTAACTTACTAGACTAAAGTTCAAATGTCATTCATCTGCTTTGCATCTTTTTAGTGCTTTTATTTTGTACACTAAATGCTCATTATAATTCCAATTTAAGGAAGCAAGCTCATGAAAAAATTATTATTTATTTGTTTAATTGGTTTAGCGGTCACAAATGCTAACGCTCACTCTGGCGGGACTAACTCATCAGGATGTCATACCAATAGTAAAACGGGACAATATCACTGTCATTAATAAAAAAAGAGTAAGCATAAGGCTTACTCTCTTGTTTTAATAGAATAAATTTTTATACACCCACGTATAGAATTAAACCACAAATCGCTGCTGCTAAAATTACATACATAACTTTTACTTCAAAGTGGAATAAGGCAATAAATGCAGCGATTGTAATTAAGGCCGCTTCATAATTAAAAGCTTGACTAAATCCATGAGGCCATAAAACATGATAACTAAAGAACAGTGCCAAATTTAAAATCACACCGACTACGGCAGCTGTAATTGCAGTTAAAGGAGCAGTAAATTTTAGCTCGTTATGCGTTGATTCGATAACAGGTGCACCTGCTAAAATAAATATAAATGAAAACAGAAAAGTAAACCAAGTAACAATAATTGCACCGAGTGTACCTGCCAGAAATAAATGTTCTGAACCTAATAAAGCATGGTTGAATCCACCGAGAAAACCCACAAAAGCAACAACTATAATTAGAGGCCCAGGTGTACTTTCACCAAGTGCTAAACCATCAATCATTTGCGTTGGGCTTAGCCATCCATAATAGTTCACAGCTCCTTGATATACATATGGCAGAACTGCATACGCACCGCCAAATGTAAGTAAAGCTGCTTTAGTAAAGAACCATGCCATTTGTGTATATGAATGATCCCAACCAAAGTAAAGGCCAAGCCCCACGACAGGAATAAACCATAGAAGGGCACCAACAATAATAATTTTAGTCAGGCGTAACCATTTGAACTTTGCATGTTCTGGAGTTGGTGTATCGTCATCAATTAAGGCAGTACCATAATCTTTTTGACTGTTTTTATGCCCTGCATTACTAGAAAACAGTTCAGGATATTTCTTACTTGTAAAATAACCAGTGAGTCCTGCCGCAAAAACAATGAGTGGAAATGGTAGGTTTAAAACAAATATGGCGAGAAAAGCGATAGCAGCAATTAACCATAAGAATTTGTTCTTGAGTGATCGACTGCCAATTCTGTAAGTTGCGTGAAAAACAATAGCGACTACAGCTGGTTTAATTCCATAAAACAGGCCAGCAATTATTGGAACATCACCGAATTTAACGTATATCCATGATAAGCCTATTAATATGAATAAAGAGGGGAGAACAAATAAAATACCTGCAACTAAACCTCCAATAGTACGATGCATAAGCCACCCGATATAGGTCGCTAACTGCTGTGCTTCTGGGCCGGGCAATAGCATGCAATAGTTAAGCGCATGTAGAAAACGTTTTTCTGAAATCCAACGCTTTTGTTCAACAAGCTCTTGGTGCATAACAGCGATTTGTCCTGCTGGCCCTCCAAAACTGATAAATCCTAATTTGAGCCAAAATAGGAGTGCACGCCAGAAGCTTACAGGTTCAACAGGAGAGTCGTGTGAGTTTTGTTTTTCTTGTGTCATGAGCGTTCTCTTTTTAAGTCGGCATATAAGCCATCAAAGATATAGTTGGCCAATTCAAATAATTGGTCGTCGTTGCTGATCTGACTACGTAAACCTTGAATTACTTTTTCTATGCCTATTGCTTCTGGTGGTTCAAAACCACCGACATCAAGATAGTGAACAATTTCTGCAATCTTTTTTAATGCAGGTGTTTCAAGTTCAAAACTATGCAAGAGAACTTCAAAAGTAACCAAGTTATCGATATGGGTGAAAGTTGCTCCATCAAAATCATAACCAAGTGCATATGTAGGACATTCAGAAGGGGATTCCAGCCATAGAAACTGAGGTGATTCATCAATAAAATTTTTGATAAGCCAAGCTGACGCTAATCTGTCTATCCATGGGTGCTTTCGGGTAGCCCAGACTTGATTTTGATAATCTTTTTTTAGAAGTCGCTTTATCTTTGCTTGAGTAAAAACGGGTTCATTGGTTTCACCAAGTCGAGCAATAGAATGTTCGAGTGAGATAAGTTCATTGAGTGTTTGCTCTTGGACTTCGCTAGGGAAATAATCAATTTCGACAAGAGCATCCAAGCTCTTTCGCAATTTCCGGACTTGTTTAAGTAGTTCTTTTTTTTCATTTTCATTTTGATTCTGATTTAAATCAACAAGCTGTTTACGTATAGCTTCATATTCTTCATTACGATTAAAAAGTGAAATAATTTCAAGGTTTAATGGCGCTTCTGCTTGAAAGATATAAGCTGAACCTTGTTCTGAGATTACATCCTGCGCGATAGCTTCAAATTTTTCAGAGTGCGTAATGGGTAATAGATAGACTCCATCACGCACAGTTGCGGCTCCGCTTGCCTTGAGTGAACGCCAGACTCTCATACGAGCGGTTGAGTTCTGAGTAGGGAGTGAAGATATGAGTAAAGATATATTCATGTTACATACTCAACATATTTTGTTTAGTATATAACAAAATTTACTCAATCGAGTGAACCATCCATTAGAACTTTTTGTATATGCTTATAAAAAAGAACTATCTATTAAGAGATAATTTTATGACTGAAAAAGCTATAAGTTTGAAAAATGCTGTTTTAAAGAATTTAAAAAAAGTTCAACCTTTTTTGGAATTCTCGATCCATAAGGTGTGGTTGCATAAAAATAAAGATCGGAGTTTAAAAGGGTTTTTGAATAGTTAATAATGATTCCTTCATCTTCATATTTTTTTGCTAAAAAGTCAGGTGCAAATAAAATGCCTTGATTTCTCTTACAAAGTTCTAAAAGAATTTCTATATTATTGCATGTTAATTTTGGTATTGAGTTAATAATATTATTTTTTAAGTCATCTTTAGAATATAGTAAAATGCTATGTTCTCTAAGCTCTTCTATATTTTTCGGTTTTCCATATTTATTTAAATATGTATCTGTTGCATAAAAGCTTCTTTTATATGTATTTAAAATGAAAGTATTTTTCTCTTCAATATTTTCCTCAACTTTTAAAATCACATCAAATTTATGGGGATTGATATGAGTGGAGTGGTCTGAAAACATAAGATCAATTTCAATATGAGGATATTTGATTAGAAAATTAGAAATGACATCTGAAAAGCACGTTTGGATAAAGACATGTGGAGCACTAATTTTGAGTAAGCCTTCAGGGTATTTCTGGTCGTATACAAAGTCATGAGCTGCTAAATCTAACTCTTTCACAATCACTTTGCATCGCTCATAGAACTTTTCTCCAGAGCGAGTCAGGTCCATCTTTCGGGTGTTGCGTATAAATAATGATGTATTAAATAGACTTTCTAAATAAAAAATTCTTTTTGAAACCTGATCTCTGGTAATGCCTAGATTTCTAGAAGCATGACTAAAATTTCCATTCTCTACCACACTTATAAAAGTATTAATACAGTCTATTTTATCCATCAAATTTTAAAGGCTAAATGATCTTGCCGCTAAATTATATGAGGAATATCTGTATATCAATCATTGTATCTTTTTAGAATACAGTTTGTATTTAAATAAATATCTAGTAGTTTACACGGATTTTTGATTTTATATACCGTGAGTTATTTGGTTTTTTAAAGGTTAATAAAATATTTAAAACTATTTAAATTATCTTATTTTATAAAGATAATTTTATAAATTAGATCATGAATATTGCATATTTTATAAACTTTTATTAATGCATGAAACTTATATTTTTTAAATATTAAAACTATGAGATTTCAAAAAGGTAAATAGATGAGTGACTTGATTAATAATAACCCAGTATGGGTAAAAAAGATCTTATCAATTCATGGATTGCTTCCGCTACTTCGACTTGCACTCGTTTCAGCCTATTTAGTGGGGGGAATTAATAAATTCATCGGATTTCATGCGGCTATTGAAGAGCAGGCGAGTTTTGGTCTACAGCCTGCTTGGCTCTGGGCAGCTACCGCTATTTTTATTGAAATTGTTGGTTCACTGCTGGTGATTTTTAATCGTTTTGTCTGGTTAGGAGCAGGGGCTTTAGGCTGTCTAACTGCCATAGCAATGCTCGTTGCAAACGACTTTTGGAATCATACAGGCCCAGCATTTTTTAGTACGTTTAATAGTTTCTTCGAACATCTTGGGCTCATCGCTGCGTTGGTGATGGTCACCATTCTTTCTAATCAATCTTCAAAATCACAATAAGTTTAAGCATCTCATTTAAACAGGAGCATTTTATGCGTAAATCATTATCAGCCTTGCTTTTAAGCACCATGCTAGTGGGCACAAATGTTGCCCTAGTGCCTCAGGTTTTTGCCAAAACAACAACAAGTATAAAAAGTGAGGCGCCCGGTGTAGCCCCCCAATACGATACAACGCATGTTTATGTAAACCCTGAAGACTTTGATAAATTTACCGATAGTTTGGTCGCAACATTCGGGGGTACCAAGTCGAAACAAGGTGTTTTCCAAGTCACACCAACACCGAGCCAGACGATGTCTCAGCTTGTATTGACCCCAGTAGGTACATTGTCTGTATTTGGTTTTAAAACTCCAATTCCATATCCGTTTGGTTTGGAAAGAACAGGCTATTTAGTCAAAGATATGGATGCAGCAGTGCAGGCTGCCAAGGCAAATGGGGCAGATGTCATTGTAGATGCCTTCCCAGACCCAATTGGGCGTGATGCGATTGTCCAATGGCCGGGCGGTGTAAATATGCAGCTCTATTGGCACACGACTAAGCCTAACTATAACCAGTTAGAGACTGTTCCAGAAAACCGTATTTATGTTTCAAAACAAAGTGCCGACTCGTTTGTTAAGAAGTTCGTGAGTTTTTCACACGGTAAAGTCGTTTCCGATAACCCTAAAGCCGCAGGTATAGAAATTGGTCGCCCAAATGAAACGTATAGACGTATTCGCGTTGAGTCTGACTTCGGCAAAATGACAGTGTTCGTGACCAATGGTCATCTTCCTTATCCGTATGGGCACGATATGACGGGTTATGAAGTTAAAAACTTATCTGAAACCTTAGATAAAGCCACAAAAGCAGGTGCATCTGTTTTGGTGAATGCTTATAAGTCGGATGGTCGTGAGTCAGCAATGGTGCAGTTCCCGGGCGGTTATATCGCTGAAATTCATGCGTCTATCAAATAATTTATAGCCTAAATGATGGATTGAAATTTGCACTCATGCTGCCTAAGAGCAATGTGAGTGCAAAACCCCAAGTCTCTGCAACGACCTATTTATTACTATGGATAACACTTGATGGCCTCGCATGTTTTTAAAGACAGAACATATCGAACTAAGCACTCAGAGACTTACCTTAAAATAATAAAAATGAGTCTGTTATTAACCAGCAGTTTATTTTTCTACGAATCTGCTTATGCAGAAAATGAAGTCTCAAACACAAATGCATGTCCAACTCGTCCAAAAATCTCAACGAATCGTTGGCAAGAAAATTGGGATGTTTTAAAAAATCCGTGTGTGCCAAAGAAAATAGGAGACGACTTCAAATATATACCTTTTGGCGATAATAATTATTTATCACTGGGGGCAAATATTCGTGAACGTTTTGAAGTCAATAATAATGCCAAGTTTGGTACTGGAAATAATCAGGCCGATAGTTATTTAATTCAAAGATTACAAGCGCATGCAGATGTACGAATAGGTGATCATTTACAATTATTTACGCAGCTAAGCGATGCCCGAGCGTTTGATAAAAAGAATATTACCAGTACCGACCAAAATAGACTCGATATAGAACAAGCCTTTATTGCGTGGGTGAGTCCTTTAAATAATGGAACTTTTAAATTCAGAGTCGGCCGTCAAGAAATGGCTTTTGACTTACAGCGCTTTATTTCGAATAGAGAAGGCCCCAATGTTCGGCAAGCCTTTGATGGGGTATGGTCGGGGTATGAATATGGCGACTGGAGAGTTTTAGGTTATCTCACCAGACCTGTTCAGATAGAAAAAGATTCCACGTTTAATGACCGCTCGAAAAGCAATTTAAGCTTTAGTGGTTTTCGCGTAGATAAACAAAATGTATGGGATGTTGAGTTATCAGGTTATTACTCGCGTTATGAACGAGATAATGCATCCTTTCCAAGTATTAAGGGCAATGAGGTTCGAGACTTATATGACCTTCGTCATATGGGTAAAAAAAATAATGTCGATTGGGATGTTGAAGGCATGCTTCAGCATGGAAAAATCGGCGGACAAACAATTCAGGCTTGGGCGCTCAGTAGTATTACGGGATACACTTTTGCTGACCAAGCGTGGTCACCACGTTTAGGGGTTCAATTTGATATTGCCACAGGCGACAAAAAAGCCAACGATAATGAGCTCAATACTTTTAACCAGCTCTTTGCAAACGGTTCATATTTTACTTTGGCGGGTTACAGTGGCTACAGCAATATTATTCACATAAAACCATCTCTGACACTTAAGCCTTCCGATAAACTTACTCTGTTAAGTGCTTTAGGTTTTCAGTGGCGTGAAACCACTCAGGATGCGATTTATTTCCAAGGAAATAACAGCATGGCAAATACCGCGGGGCAAGGTTCGAGCTGGACTGGGGCATATCTTCAACTCAGAGCAGATCGAAAAATTAATTCGAATCTGTCTGTGGCTGCCGAAGGCGTGCACTTTGAGGTTGGAGATACCATTAAGAAAGCGGGTGGTAAAGACGCAAACTATTTAGGCCTTGAGCTTAAATATGGCTGGGAAAACGAGAAGAGTAAAAATATGAGCACAGAGATAAAGCAAACTAAAATTGGGTGTTACCAAAATTTAAACATTGAACTCGTGACTTGGGACTGTACCACGGCCGAGGTTGAGCTTTCCTGTGCTTGTATTTTTGAACATGAAATGAATAACCGTTCTTTTTCGGGTGGTTTGGCGCATTTAGATGAAGCTCTAAACGGAAGACTATATGAAATACGGAAAAATAACTGGTTTAGTGCAAAACTGAATGATGTTCTTTTAATAAATCAAACGCCTTCAACCATACAGGCAACTAAAGTTTTGCTTATAGGCATGGGGTCACCAGAAGATTTCATGATAGAGCGAATCGAGACTGCGATAAAAACTGCTATAAAAACAGCGCATCAATTGGAACTCAAAAGTGTGGCATTTGCGCCGAGTCTTTTAGATACAGGTCTGAATCCTCCTACTGGTTTAAATGAACTCATGCTAAGAAGTTTAAAAGAAGAATTAGACCGCCATCATCAGCTTTATTTGCAAAAATTAGTTAAAAAATCTGAAATTGAAAGATGGGTATTTGATGCGGGTTTTCAAAATTATGAGGCTAAGGCTGAGCAATATATCGCGTCTTTTGCCAAAGTTTTTACTCAAGATTCATTCTGATTTTAAAAATAAAATTCAGTAAAGCATTATGAAAAGGAACATGCTTTACATTTAACTGCATTAGCCTAAACGATGCAGTTAAATGATCAATATTAAGAAATTTCTAAAATTTTCTGAGCGATATATAAATCTTGGATCGATAAGCCTGAACTGTCATAAATTGTGATTTGTTCCTGAGATTGTCTACCTTGCGCATTTGCTAAAAGCACATCACCTATATTGATTAAGGTTGCAGTCTCAGGCGTATGTTGAAATTCACCAATGAGTTTAGACTGGACATTAAGGTCGCAAAATAAACCACTATGTGAAAATAGCTCTGGCGGAAGTTCTTGTTTGCCTTGTTTATCAGAACCCATCGATGAAATATGAGTGCCAGCTTTGACCCATTCAGCTTTAAAAAGAGGAGTGTGCGAAGAAGTTGCGGTCACAATAATATCGGCTTGTTCACAGGCTTCTTTTGCACCGGTAATGTTAAGCTTAACGCCTAAATGTTTGAGGGCATCTGCCATATTTTCAGCTTTATTTGAGTCGCGTCCGACTATAAAAATCTGGTCGAAATTTCTAATTCTTGCTAAAGCCTCACACTCATATTTGGCCTGATTTCCTGTACCAAATATAGCCAATACCTTTGAATCTTTTCTTGCCAATATATTGGTCGCAATTGCATTAGAAGCGGCTGTACGAAATGCGTTGACTTTGCCTGCTTCGATGGCAGCTGCCATTTTTCCATTGGCTTGATTAAATAATAAAATGAGCGCGTTATGGCGAGGCAAACCGTTTTTAGGGTTATCTTCCCAAAAAGAACCAACTTTAAGGCCAGCCAAATGCTCGGTCGCCGATGACTTAACACTAAAGGTATTTTTGCTATCGGACCCTTGACCATGAACTACAGCAAAACTTTTAGTGTCAGGTTGAGTTGCAGCAATTAAAGCTTGGTAAATGGCGTCATAAGCCAGTTCATGATTGATGAGAGCAGAAGATTCAGACTCAGAAATAAATCTCATCATATCTCCAAAAGTTTATTTAAATTAAGACACGAACACGTCGAGAGGCGAGTAGCATGTAATGCCTATCTATGACGCATTAACGGACATCCTAGATAGACATTGGCTTTTATTAAGCTGATAAAAACTCTACATATTTAGAAATATCAACGTTGCCACCACTAATAATGATGCCTATACGTTTGCCTTTTAACTCATGCTTTAAATTACGCGCAGCAGCAAATCCGAGGCATCCTGTCGGTTCAACGACCATTTTCATTCTTTCAGCAAAAAACTTCATACAGCTAATGAGGTCTTCATCTGTGACTGTCAAAATATCATCAACTTTTTGTTGAATTATAGGGAATGTTAATTTACCTAAATATTGCGTTTGAGCACCATCGGCAATAGTTTGCGGTGTATCAATATGAACAATTTCTCCTTTTCTAAAAGACATTTGCCCATCATTTCCTAAAGCAGGTTCAACGCCATATATTTTACAGTTCGGAGAAAGCTGGCGAGCAGACAGGGCAGAACCAGCCAATAAACCGCCACCACCTAAACATACAAATAGGTAATCTAATTCGCCGACTTCTTCAAATAACTCTTTTGCAGCCGTTCCTTGCCCAGCAATTACATGTGGATGGTCATAAGATGGAATGAGTGTCAAGCCATTTTTTTCGGCAATCTCTTTACCAATTTTTTCCCGATCTTCGGTATAACGGTCAAATTCAACAATATTACCGCCGTACTCTCGGGTCGCTGCCATTTTTGCAGCAGGGGCATCTTTAGGCATGATGATTGTTGCTGGAATACCAAGAATTTTTGATGCGAGCGCAATCGCTTGTGCATGATTTCCCGAAGAGAAAGCGACCACGCCAGCTTTTTTCTGAGCTTCATTGAATTGTAAAAGCGCATTTATTGCACCACGAAATTTGAAAGCACCAACTCGCTGAAAATTCTCACATTTAAAGAATACTTCTGCTTTAAATTCATTATTAACAGTACGTGAAGTTAAAACAGGAGTCTTATTTGCAAAACCTTTTATACGTTCAGCAGCGGCTGCGACATCTTCATAAGTGGGAAGGGTTAAATTTTTCATAATTAAACCTAATTCTATTCATGTTTTCGGATGCAAGATTTGGTATTGCTCAAGGAATACACAAGATAGTAGCCTTGTTTAGATAAAATATATATGTTTAGATAAAATGTCTAATTTTATTTTCTAATGTGATAACAATGAGATATAAGATTTTGATTTACATTAAGTTTAAAATTAGATAAAAAGTCTAAATTACTATTACATGCTTCATTCTAAAGTTTGAAATAGTAAGTAAGTCATTTGGAGGAAATACCTTGGGAAATCGTGATAAACATTTGCTCACTCAACTAGATACCATCGCGAAGGGGTTAAGTGAAACGCTATTTCCTTTTTGTGAGGTCGTTGTCCATGACTTAACAAATCCTGAGCATGCCATACTCTCTATACATAACAATTTATCTGGTCGAAAAATTGGAGATCCAGCTACTGAGTTAGGGTTGGCTAGAATCATGTCTCCAGAGTTTCCAAACCTCATTTCAAACTATGCAAACCAGTTTGCTGATGGCCGTCCTGCCAAAAGTACGTCTATTGGGATTAAAGATGAAGAAGGCCAGTATGTAGCCGCTTTATGTATGAATATTGATTTAACCCTATTTAGGGGGATGCAAAGCGCTTTAGAGCAGTTTACTAAAATTGAAACTGACAACATTATTGAAAATTTAGAACCGAATGGTACAGAGGCAATTCGAAGATATATTGACCAATTTGCCTCAAAGCATGCTACGACACCGCGTATGTTAAAACTCAATGAGCGTAAACAATTAGTACATGAGTTAAAAAATAACGGTTTGTTAGATATTAAAAAGGCTGTCGAGACAGTGGCACAACATTTAGGTATATCAAGAGCCAGTGCCTATTTGTATGTAAAAGAAACTTAATAGATTGATCTTATCTATCAAAAAACAACTTGTTTATTCAACATAGCTCATTTAAATAAATGGATAGGGACACAATAAGTATCTCTATAGCCTTATCAAGGAGGTCGTTATTTGAAGTTATTTATTATTATATTTATAGCCATTTTTTCGAGTATTGGACTGATCTGTTTAATCGCGCTACTCAGAAATTTAAAAAGTTATTCGCCATCGAGTGATCATGATTATTCATCTTCAACACATCATTTACACGATAATAGTTCTAGTCATCATCATAGCTCTAATTATTCAAATGATTGTTCATCGTCTTCAGACTCAGGGAGTTGCGATGGGGGCGGAGGAAGCGATTAAAAAAGCCCTTTCATATAAAAGGGCTTTTAGTTATTTAAGGTAAATCAAACCAAATGAATTGGCTGTCTTCAAGTGCATGAATCACGGCGTTATCTTCAAACACTAAAGCATCACCCGCTTTAACTTCTTGATCACCAATACGAATTACACCTGAAATGACATGAACGTAATTTACGCGTTTTGATGTTTCAATAGGAAGTTCATTTCCTTTTTCCAATACAGCAGATTTGACCTCTGCGTTTTGGCGGATGTGCATTGGGGCATTTGCATCGGGGCCTGCAATTAAATGCCATTTATTTGGATCTTTACGTGGGTCCAAACTAATTTGTTGGTAATTTGGCTCGGCTTCTTTTACGTCTGGAATAATCCAGATTTGTAATAGATGTACGGGTGTATCAGTGTTATTAATTTCACTATGAGCCACGCCTGTACCAGCGCTCATAAGTTGCCATTCACCTGCCTTAATTTGGCCTTCATTTCCCATCGTGTCACGGTGTGAAATTGCACCATCGAGCACACATGTTAAAATTTCCATGTTGTCATGAGAGTGAGTGCCGAAACCGTTATGGGCATCAATTTGGTCGTCATTAATCACGCGTAATGCACTTACACCCATATATTTAGGGTTATACCAGTTACCAAATGAAAAGCTATGGTAAGACTCTAACCAACCTGCTTTAACATGACCACGATCTTCACTACGATGCAAATAAGCATTCATGACTCGATCTCCTCAAATTATTATTGATCTCTTAAGGAATATGTTAAACCTGTAGAAACAAGCTAAAAATAGAGTAGATGCAACATATTGTTGCGTTTTTAATATGATCAAGACATCTAGAAATTTTCGTTTTAAATTTTAGATATAAAAAAGCCTGCATAAAGCAGGCTTTTTCTTTTAAAAGATTATTCTAAGAATTTAACAGTGACACCTGAACGTACTTTATTACCTAAATCGTTAGCATCCCAGTTTGTTAAACGGATACAACCGTGTGATGCAGTTTTAGAAATTAAAGACGGGTTTGGTGTACCGTGAATACCGAATGATTTTTTACTTAAACCAATCCAGATGTTACCTACAGGAGCGTTAGGACCTGGTGGTAAAGAAAGTGGTTTTAAGTTTTTACCTTGTACGAAGTTCGAAGGTGAATAGCTATACCAAGGGTTACGCGCAACACCAACTACCTTATAAGTACCGGTCGGAGATGGCGTATCAGTACTGCCAATTGTTGCAGGAAATGAGGCAATCATTTGATTGCGGCTATTAAACAGATACAACTGTTTAGCACCTTTATGCGCAATAATTAAATGAATGTCTTCTGGTAAGTCATTGCGTACGTTAGGAACAATAATTTTCTCACCAACTTTTTTGAAGGTTGCTTTCGGGTTTAGTTTCTTTAAGAAACCTTCGTCAATATGGAACTTCTCGCCCAACATTTCACTCACGCGAGTGTAATACAAACCTTTCATTTTGGCCTGTAATGCATAGTCAGAAGGAATTGACTCAGCATACGGACCTTTGAGGTCTGCATCAGTAATGGTGTATTCAATAAATGCTGGTTTTGTTTGTTTTGCAACAAGCGCATCCCAAGTTTCTTTAGTAAGTTCACCAGTAGGTGATAAACCATTCATTTGCTGGAAAGATGCAATTGCTTTAAGCGTGTTTTTACCGCTCATACCATCAATTGCACCCGGTGAAGCATGCGCATTGTTTAGCATGACATGGGCACGTGCATAAACTGGTAATTGACCTTTACCAATATTTTCGTACCACTCAGCATTGTTTAAGCCATCTAATGTCCATGAAACGGCTGGAGCAGAAGTAGCAGTCTTAGATGCTGTTGTTGTTTTAGCTGGCGCTGTTGGTTCTGAAGCAGCAATACCTGAATCGGCATTTGGATCTTCAGCTTTTTGTAAATTTTGTAATGTTGTAGACGCTCGATTTAAGTCATTTTGTTCTTGAGCTGTAATCTGTGTCTGGGCTTGAGCTTGAGTTTGGGCTTTAACAGTTGAAGCAGCATCTACAGCAAGCGGATCAATCGGATCTTCTACAGGAGCAGATACTTTTTTAGGAGTGACTGGTTGCTCAGTTGTTGACGCAGCCAAAGCAACATTAGCAATAATACAACTTAAACTCATAGCGAGTAATGAGCGAACAAACATGTAATTCAACCTTAAGAATTTTCATATAAGCAATAGGGTAAGGAGACTGATCCTAAAGTTTATAAAATCACCGATAACGCAATGTATGCGTATTTAAGTATTGGTGAATTTAATCATTAAAGGAAGATCAATAAACCCGATGTAACATGTTGCAAGTATTGCAGAAAACCGAGCTTCTTGCAGTAGACTTTTGTGTAAATATGCATTTTTTAGTAGATTGACAAGTTTTTTGTATGAAATTGAAATTATAAAAACATTCACCTTTTTGATATGATGCTGCCACATGAAAAAGATAGAGATCGGCAATGACGACACTTAAAAATGATCGTTTCTTACGTGCTTTATTACGTGAGCCTGTAGATACCACTCCAATATGGATGATGCGCCAAGCAGGACGTTATTTGCCTGAATATCGGGAAACACGCTCAAAAGCTGGTGACTTTCTATCTTTATGCAAAAATACAGAGTTTGCTTGTGAAGTAACTTTACAACCTTTGCGTCGCTACGATTTAGACGCAGCAATTTTATTTTCAGATATTTTAACGATTCCAGATGCATTAGGACTAGGCCTTTATTTTGAAACAGGCGAAGGCCCTAAGTTTCATAAAACGGTTCGTACTGAACAAGATGTAGCAAACTTACCTAAGTTAAATGCTAAATCTGATCTTGATTATGTCATGAACGCAGTAAGCACAATTCGCTCTGCTTTAGGTGGTCAGGTTCCACTCATTGGTTTTTCGGGTAGCCCTTGGACACTGGCGACTTATATGGTTGAAGGTGGTTCAAGCAAAGAGTTCCGTTTTACCAAGCAAATGATGTATCCCCAGCCGGAAGTTTTGCATGCGTTGCTTGACCATTTAGCAGATTCAGTCATTGATTATCTAAATGCGCAAATTGATGCAGGCGCTCAAGCAATTCAAATCTTTGATAGTTGGGGCGGGGCTTTAGCACACCGTGAATATGTAGAGTTCTCGCTGAACTATATGAAAAAGATTATTGCAGGTCTGCAACGTGAAAAAAATGGACGCCGTATTCCTGTCATCGTATTCACTAAAGGTGGTGGTCAGTGGCTAGAGCCAATGATTACAACAGGTGCAGATGCATTAGGTTTAGACTGGACCACACCATTAAATACAGCTCGTACAACTGTAGCAGGCCGTGTTGCCCTACAAGGAAACCTTGATCCGGCTGTTTTATATGGTTCAGCGGCTTCAATTGAAAAAGCAGTGAAAGCCATGCTAGATGATGCTTATGCAAATGGTGAGAAGACAGGCTATGTTGCAAACTTAGGCCATGGCATTACCCAATGGGTAGATCCGGCCCAGCCAAAAATCTTTGTAGATACAGTACATGAGTATAGTGCTAAATATCTAGGATAGTTTTTTGTGCAATATCTCTCTTTAACCTTTCAATTTATTGGCAAGGCTGTTTCGGCAGCCTTGTTTGGTATTTTGCTTTTAATTGCTTTTGCTTTAACCGCGCCGATGGGAAGCCATGAATATATGGGTTTTTATCGTTATGATTATTTACTCATCTATGCACTCATTATTCAGATTTGCCTGTTGTATTTAAAGCTTGAGTCTTGGCAAGAAGCCAAGGTCATTGCTTTATTTCATATCATGGCAATGGTCATGGAAATCTTTTTGACACACCCTGGCATTGCTTCATGGCAATATCCGCAGCCTGCTGTGTTTAAAATTATTACTGTGCCTTTATTTGCAGGCTTTATGTACTCGGCTGTAGGTAGCTTTTTTGCTCGCTCAATCCGTTTATTTCAAGTTTCTTTTGAAAAACTTCCAAGTTTTGGAAGTATGCTTTTTCTCGCATTTTTCTCATATATTAATTTTATGAGTAAATTTTTTATACCAGATATTCGCTATATTTTATTTGCTTTTAGTGTTTATATTTTCTGGAAAACTACACTTTATTTTCAAATAAATGAACGTAAGTTTAAAACTCCAATGCTTCCTGTGTTGGTGACACTCGCATTCATAATTTGGGTTGCTGAAAATATTAGTACATTTTATAAAATTTGGGTTTATCCAAGTCAGATCAATGCTTGGCATATGGTGGGATGGGGTAAACTTGGTTCATGGTATTTATTATTACTACTAAGTTTAGTATTAGTTCTTAAAATATTAGGTCATCGAGATAATCAAGGTAATTGGAATTTAAAATAAAAATTTCCTTTTTACTTTTTATCATATTATTTAATTTTTAATTGCTAAATGACAAGCATATCGCTATCTTTGAAGGGTGTAACAATAGTTACACATAACAATACATAAGAAACAATCAATAATGATTTTGGAGATATACATCTATGTTAAAAAAATTAGCTTTAGCTGCTTTGTTAGCAGCTGGTTCAAGTGTTGCTATGGCTGATAACGATGTAGGTTGTGGTGTGGGTACGCAAGTATGGGCTGGCCAAAAAGGAGTGGTGCCTAAAATTCTTGCTGCAACAACAAACGGTATTTTTACTAACCAATTATTAGGTATTACTTTCGGTACTTTAGGTTGCCGTCAAGGCGGAACAGTAACAGCTCAAGTTGTTACTTTCACAAATGAAAATGCAGAAGCTTTAGCGCGTGATATGGCTGTAGGCCAAGGTGAAAGCCTGAACGTACTTGCTGAGTTAATGCAAATTAAACCACAAGACAAAGACCGTTTCTTCAAAGTTTCAAAAGCAAACTTCGGTGAAATCTATTCAACAAACAACCAAAACACACTTCAAGTATTAGCATCATTACAAAACGTAATGGCTAAAGACGAAGTTTTAAAAGCTTACGTATAAGTTTGAAATTGAAAACCCTGCCATTCGGCAGGGTTTTTCTTATATTTAATGATAAAAATTGATGAGCTTAATGAAATCGGTTGCTTTAATTTTTGCCTCATTGGCAGTTAATATTGCGTATTCAGCAGAAATAAATCCATCTATTCAAAACTATTGGTCTATTGCAGAACAAAAAAAATTAGATCAAGACATTACATGGCAACGGCTCATGTATGCCAATAAAAACCAGAAGAGTGAAGTAAGTTATTCAGGTTATTTTATTGCTGCAAATGGGAAAAATAATTTAAAAGAAGAACAGAAAGCTGATATCGCCGCATTATTTACACCAGCCCCAGACAACCAGTCAATACGTTGTAAATTTCCGGCACGTAGTCAGTGGCTTATAAAGCAATTAGGCATTCAAGAAAATGAATTGCCGCAAGTAAAATGTTCAGAGTTTGAAAACTGGATTGGCCAGATTAAGCCTTATAAAGCGACTTTAATTTATGCGACTGACTTTATGGGCAATCCAAGCTCAATGTTTGGTCATACCTTATTGCGCTTAGACCCTAAAGATCAAAAGCAGTTAAACCTCGTTTCTTACGCTGTAAATTATGCAGCCACTGTCGCAGGCAATGACAACTGGTCATATGCTTGGAAAGGCTTAACAGGGCAGTATCCGGGTGAATATTCACTTATGCCTTATTATCGTAAGGTAAAAGAGTATGGTGATTTTGAAAGCCGTGATTTATGGGAATATGAGTTAAATCTATCTCCTGAAGAAACACGTTTTTTGGTGAGCCATATTTGGGAAATGCAACATGTGAGCTTTCCTTATTACTTTGTAAGTGACAACTGTGCCTATCGGTTACTGGGCTTAGTCGATTTAGTTAAACCTGAGTCTCATCTACAAGAGAAGTTTAATTATGCTTCCATTCCAATGGAAACCATTAAAGCGATGCAACAGCAAGGGCTCACCAAAGCTCCTGTTTATCGACCCGCTTTAGAAACTCAATTATTGGCCCAAGCTCATCAACATGATGCGTCTTTAGCAAAAGTAGCTCATCAAGTAGCAATGAAGCCAATTCAACAGTCTACAGAAACACTTAAATCATTTAGCCCATCAGATCAGGCCAAAATCCTTGAGATGGCTTACGATGATTTATATCTACAATTTATTGGTCGCAAAGTTGAAGAAAGCTTTGCCCAGCCACAGCTTAGACAGCTTTTAGCACTACGAAGTCAGATTGATTTAGATAAACAGCGCCAAGAACCTAAACGACCTTCTACTGAGCCAACACAAGGCCATAATGCACGTAATGTTTCACTAAAACTGGGCGAAGTGCAAGGTGACAAGTTTATCGAGATAGGTCATAGACAGGCTTATCATGACTTAATAGATCCTCAAGGCGGATACCGTGCTGGTACTCAATTATTATTTTTAAATGGTAATGCGCAGTGGCGTAACGATCATCTAAAACTTGAACACCTTGATCTGTTAGAGGTGAACTCCTATAACCCGATTCAACCATTTAAAACACCGCTGACTTGGGGATTTAACTTAGGTTGGCGTCAGGAAGCGGTTCAAGACGGTGTTTATAGTGATGCAAAGCAGCATGGCGTCGCGAGTTTTAATGCTCAGGTTGGTTACAGTCTTGCAGATTATGAGCGCAAACATATTTGCTATGGGCAGGTACAAACTTACGTCCAAGCGGGTTCAAATTTAGATAAAGGTTGGCGTGTAGGAGTAGGGCCGACATTAGGGTGTATGAATCAGTGGTTTGAAAAGTTTAACTCAGTGGTGCAAGTGGAGTTGCCATATTGGGAAGACAAAAACCAATGGAACTTACGTTTAAATACACAGTGGCAATATGTCATTAATAGCAATAATGCTATTCGGCTTAATTGGGATTATGAAAAACAGAATCATCTGGACTGGATGAAATCAAGTCTTGGATATGTTTGGTTCTTTTAAATCATATATTCATAAAAAAGAGAGAAATAGATGAAGACTATTTCTCTCTTTTTGTTTTAGGGAAAAATTATTTCTTTATTGCATTCAGCACAGCATAAGCTGCCTTAATGCGTTCTTCATTTGGAATGCGTTTATTGGTTAACATGACTAAACCAATATTTTCTTTAGGTATAAATACGGCATAGGTTCCGAAACCATTTGTTGAACCAGTTTTGTGGTACATCTTAACTGAAGGTTCTTTTGAAATAGCAGTCACTTTATTAGGTTTCATCACAATCTGTTCTGAATTACTGTCTAATAAAGTTTGTAACGTTGCCGGATAAGCAAACTCTTCCCAACCGAGTGCCTGATACATGCTATTTACTTGATAGCGACCTTGATGTGTCTCATTAATTGCACGTTGAATATTTGCCGGATATTTCTGTGGGTTCAGGTTGGCATGAATAAAGCTCAGCATGTCGGGTAGGGTCGATTTGACGCCGTATGCTGGGGCATCGAGTGGGCCAGGGTTAACTCGAATTGGCTGATTTTCTTGGTTATAGCCAAATGCATAGTTTTGCATCTGAGTTTTAGGCACATTGACATAGCTATGTTTTAAGCCAAGGTCCGGAAAAATCGTTTTTTCCAAGACCTGACTAAAAGGCTGCTTCATTGATAAACCAACTATTTCCCCAAATAGGCCAATACTTGGGTTTGAATATTGTCTATATTCACCGATAGGGTTTTTAGGTTTCCAATCTTTAAAAAAAGTTAAAACCTGTTGATCTGTTTGTACTTCATCTGGGAATTGCAAAGCGAGGTTACCACTTGTATAGGTGGCAAGTTGAAGTAAATTGACCTGATCAATTGGGGTGTTTTTTAACTCTTTCCAGTATTTGCCCGGCGTATCATCAAAAGAGATTTTTCCTGTATTTTTTGCATAAGCACCTGCCGTCGCAGTAAATAATTTACTGACAGAACCTAGCTCAAAAATGGTATTGCTATTTACAGCTTTTTTATCTTGAACGGATTGTAGACCATAATACGTTTCATATTTTTTATTGTTTTGAATAACACCTACCGCCATACCCGGCACATTATATTTTTCTAATAAGGGTTTAAAATTTTGATCTACCAATTGTTTAATTTCTTGGTCTTTAGAAGTATTGCCCGCATAAATTGAGGTATTAAAAATAAAAAGAGAAGGTAAAAGTAAGTAAGAAATTTTTTTAAATCGCATGATTCGCTCATAAATCATTTAAAAAGAAAGATGCGTACTTTTATAACAAAAATCATCTAATTTAATTGTTATGTTTTATAGAGTTGGATTGAAGATTTATAGCGTTTAGCTATAAAAAAAGCCCAACATTGTCGGGCTTTTTGCAGTAAAACTATATTAGTAGCTTTCTGGTACAGCACTTAAAAATTCACGGCGTGCTTCTTTATCGGTTTTAAAATCTCCGACAAATGAAACTGTACGAGTAGTAGATTCTTGTTTACCTACACCACGCATCATCATGCACATATGTGCAGAGTCAATGACTACAGCAACCCCACGAGCGCCAGTGACTTCTGCAACAGCTTCAGCGATTTGCTGAGTTAAGTTTTCTTGAATTTGCAAACGACGAGCAAACATCTCGGTAATACGTGCAAATTTAGACAAGCCAAGCACTTTGCCTTCTGGTAAATAGGCAACATGAACACGGCCATAGAATGGGAGGAGATGGTGTTCGCAGAGCGAATAAAATTCAATATTCTTCACCAATACCATTTCATGGTTATCTGATGGGAAAACAGCATTATTGGTGACTTCTTCTAAAGTTTTACTATAGCCAGAAGTTAAATATGAAAAAGCTTTAGCCGCACGCACAGGCGTATCTTTAAGGCCGGGACGATTAAGATCTTCACCGACGGCAGTCAGAATATTTGCGTACGATTGCTGCATTGACATAAGACGTATAAATTTACTCTATTAGACAAGCTCGGCATTGTATCAGAAACATGCCGTGATGTTCATAAATCCTCACACTATATTTATTTTGGTTTTGCGCACGCTTAGTAAAAGATGAATAAATTTCATGTTTTTTATCGTTAAGAGTCAAGTGGTTGGATATGAAATGTGCGTTTAATATAGGTAAGTTCTAAATGATCGCTTCATGGCATCATATTTGCACAAAAGCATTATTATAAAACATAAGGATAAAACATGTCAGAACGTCCAATCACCTTCTTTTTTCGTGGCGGTCAGCAGCAAGTAGAAAATGTTCTACCCACAATGACGGTTTTACAGTTTCTACGAGAATATACCCAAACTGGTAAAACCAGAAAGACTGGTACAAAAGAGGGCTGTGCTGAGGGCGATTGTGGTGCATGCACAGTAGTGATTGGTGAGTTGGTCAATGACAACCTGCAATTACGAAGTGTGAATGCGTGTATTCAGTTTTTACCGACTTTAGATGGTAAGGCTTTATTTACAGTAGAAGACCTTCATAGCTTATTGCCTGTACAAGATGGCACGCTTCATCCGGTACAACAGGCGATGGTCGATATGCATGGTTCACAATGTGGTTTTTGTACACCCGGTTTTATCATGTCGTTATGGTCAATGTATGAAAATGAACAACAGCCCCCAAGCAAAGATAAAATCAGTGATTATCTTTCTGGAAACTTATGTCGCTGTACGGGTTATCGCCCTATTCTAGATGCAGCACAAAAAGCTTATGACTATCCACGTGTGGCATTAAAGCGTCAAAAAGTAATTAATGTATTAAAAGAGATACGAGCATTACCAGCATTGCATTTGAATGATCAAAAGCAGCAATTTTTTGCACCGAGGACTTTGCAGGATTTTGCCGTATTACGCTTACAGTTGCCGCATGCGCGTATTGTTGCAGGGAGTACCGATGTCGGTTTGTGGGTAACAAAGCAGGGCCGTGATTTGGGCGATATGCTTTATATCGGACAAGTTGAAGAGCTGAAAAAGATTATAGTCACAGACCATGCTTTAACGATTGGGGCAAATGTAAGTTTGAGTGATGCACTCATTAAAATTTCAGAGTTTTATCCCGACTTTCAAGAATTGCAGCGCCGTTTTGCTTCCATGCCGATTAAAAATGCAGGAACACTAGGTGGAAATATTGCTAATGGTTCGCCGATTGGCGATTCAATGCCAGCATTAATTACGCTAGGTACACGATTGATTTTGCGTGTAGGTGAGCAGACTCGTGAAATTGCTTTGGAAGACTTTTATTTAGATTATCAAAAAACAGCATTACAACTTGGTGAGTTTGTAGAGTCGATTGTTATTCCACTTCGTGAAGGGCAGACGCGTTTTAAATTTGCCAGCTATAAAATTGCCAAACGTTTTGAGCAAGATATTTCTGCAGTATGCGCTGCTATTTCATGTGAGCTAGATAATGATGGTGTCGCTCACAATGTGAAAATTGCTTTTGGTGGCATGGCTGCTATTTCCAAACGTGCAAAATATACAGAAGCCGTATTGGAAGGCCAACAACTTACAACAGAATTGATCATTCAGGCACAAGAAGCATTGTCGCAAGACTATCAGCCTTTAGATGATGGACGTGCTAGCTCTGCATATCGTTTACACGTCGCAAAAAACTGTTTACAGCGTTTTTATGTAGAAAAAGTCCTGTCTCGGACAATCACTCGAGTAAATGACTTGATTGCTATGGTGGAGATCTGACATGAATCAAAATATTGACTTAAGGGTTTCTAAAAAATCCGCTAAAGCAGGTGATTCGATTCCACACGAGAGCGCGCATTTACATGTGACGGGGCAGGCAACTTATATTGATGATTTACCCGAGCTTGAAAATACGTTGCATTTGGCAGTCGGATTTTCGAATTGTGCCAAAGGCAAAATCAGTAAGTTTGATTTAGAGGCAGTACGTCAGGCCGATGGTGTCCATGCAGTTTTCTCGGCAAAAGATATTGATGTTGAAAATAATTGGGGGCCCATTGTTAAAGATGACCCAATTTTTGCAGACGAGCAGGTTGAGTTTTATGGACAAGCCTTGTTTGTGGTTGTTGCTGACACTTATCAGCAAGCCCGTCAGGCAGTGCGCTTAGCAAAAATTGAGTATGTACCCGAAACTCCGATTTTAACGATTCAAGATGCGATTAAAAAAGAATCGTGGGTGCTACCGCCTGTTGAATTTAGCCACGGTGACGTTGAACAGGCTTTTGAAAATGCAACACATCATCTTTCAGGGAATATTCAGGTTGGTGGACAAGAGCATTTTTATCTAGAAGGGCAAATTTCCTATGCGATTCCACAAGAAAATCAGAGCTTAAAAGTCTATTGCTCGACACAGCATCCAACCGAAATGCAGTTACTAATTTGTCATGCACTAGGCATGAATATGCATCAGGTCAGTGTAGAAAGCCGTCGTATGGGTGGTGGTTTTGGTGGTAAAGAATCGCAGTCGGCGCAGTGGGCGTGTATTGCATCTTTGGCAGCGAAAAAAACAGGCCGTCCATGTAAATTACGCTTAGATCGTGATGATGACATGAGTGCTACGGGTAAACGTCACGGTTTTGCTTATGAATGGTCTGTGGCTTTTGATGACACTGGTATTTTGCAAGGCTTAAAGGTGCAACTGGCTTCAAACTGTGGTTTTTCGGCTGATCTTTCTGGGCCAGTGAATGAACGAGCCATTTGCCATATTGGTAACGCTTATTATTTAAATGCAGTTGAGCTACGTAACTTGCGTTGTAAAACCAATACTGTTTCCAATACCGCATACCGTGGTTTTGGTGGACCGCAAGGCATGTTTGTCATTGAAAATATTATTGATGACATTGCGCGTTATTTAGGTTGTGATCCAGTTGAAATTCGTCAGCGCAATTTCTTTGCCGAGCAGCCCGGCGCCGGACGTGACCGTATGCACTATGGGGCAGAAGTTCGTGATAATGTTGCGCCAAAATTAGTAGCCGAACTATTGCAAAGTAGCGATTACGCGAAGCGTAGACAGACTATTCATGCCTTTAATCAGAACAATGACATCATTAAGCGTGGTATTGCGTTAACCCCATTAATGTTTGGTATTTCGTTTAACGCCGTGCATTACAATCAGGCAGGTGCACTGGTCTATGTGTACATGGATGGCACTGTCTCTATTACTCATGGCGGTACAGAAATGGGACAGGGGCTATATACCAAAGTACGGCAGGTTGCTGCACATGAGTTGGGTTTACCAATCGATAGCGTTCGTTTAATTGCAACAGATACTTCTCGTGTGCCAAATACTTCGGCAACTGCTGCATCGAGTGGAGCAGATTTAAATGGTAAAGCTGTTCAAAACGCCTGTATTAAAATTCGTGAGCGTCTGGCTAAACTTGCAGCCGAAATAAGTCAAAGTGAAGCTGACCAAGTCCAGTTTGAAGATAGTATGGTTTCAACAGGGAATGGTCATTCATGGACATTTCCTGACTTGGTTCAACGGGCATATATGGCACGTGTACAACTATGGGACAGTGGTTTTTATAAAACTCCAGAAATTCACTATGATCAGGTCAACCATTTAGGGCGTCCATTTTTCTATTATGCCTATGGTGCAGCGGTTAGTGAGGTTGCAATAGATACCTTAACTGGGGAAATGAAAGTATTACGTGCTGACATTTTGCATGACGTTGGGCAGTCAATTAACCCTGCAATTGATATTGGACAAATTGAAGGTGGTTTTGTCCAAGGGATGGGGTGGCTCACGACAGAAGAGTTGTATTGGCAGCCGCAGGGCCCACACGCAGGCCGTTTATTTACCCATGCACCTTCAACTTATAAAATCCCGACCAGTGTGGATATTCCTCATATTTTTAACGTCAAACTGTTTAATAATCAAAATCAGGCAGACACCATCTATCGCTCTAAAGCGGTAGGTGAACCGCCATTTATGTTGGCATTGTCAGTTTTCTCTGCAATTCGTCAGGCAGTACAGGCGGCTATTCCAGAAAATGCACCGCTCGTACTCAATGCTCCGGCAACTGCCGAAGAAATTTTACGTGCAATTGCTATTGGACGGGGACAAGCTTTGGCTGCTCGCCCACAAGCTAGAATGTAGAAGATTATGCAACATTTACAATGGTGGACTGATTTTGTAGCTTGGCAAGCCGATGCGTTTCCTATGGTATTAGTCACAGTGGTCCGTGCTGATGGTTCTACACCACGAGAGGTTGGTGCAACGATGTTGTTGCGGTTTAATTTACAACAGCAATGGCAGCAGTCAGATACGATCGGTGGTGGGCATTTAGAGTTTCAGGCAATTGATATTGCTAAAGCAATGTTAAGTGAAACGGGAACTTGTGTAAGGCGTATTGAACGTTTTAACCTCAGTGCTCGGCTTGGGCAGTGTTGTGGCGGAGTAATGTGGTTATTGTTTGAAAAAATATTACCCGCTGAAATTGCGTCGGATTTGTCTGGAAGTTTCCAAGCATGGCGAGCTGGAAAGCATATATCGCGTAACGTCTCACATCAATATGCATCCACTTGGCAAACTATGGATTTGGAACAACAACCAAGTTTCGAGTTACATTCTGACAGTAGTGAGCAATGGCAATTTAGCCAGCAGATTCAACCTTATGCCATGCAAGTGTTGATTTGTGGTGCAGGTCATGTGGGTGAAGCAATTGTTCGTTGTTTATTGCCTATTGGGGTTCGGGTGAAATGGATTGATCCGCGTGATGATATTTTCCCATCCGATTTACTGAAACAGGTGCACTGTATAACAACTGATACCTTAGACGCCGAGATCGAGCATTTTGACCGTTCAGGTGCAGTTTTAATTTTAACGCACGATCATCAATTAGATTTGCAACTGTGTTTTACAGCTTTAAAACCTACGGCAAAACTATTTCCTTATGTTGGGATGATTGGCTCAAAAAGTAAAAGGGCTATTTTTGAAAAACGTATGCAGGTGCGAGGTTATACTTCGGAAACATTACAACGTTTGGTTTGCCCGATCGGGATAGAAGGGATTTCATCGAAACAACCTGCAACGATTGCCATTGCAGTAGTTGCTCAATTATTACAGGTATTTGATGTAAAAAAATGATCCCAAAGGATCATTTTTTTTGTTCGAACTTAGGATTTTTTTCTGCACGTTTAAGCAGTACGAGAACGGCACCTGTGCCACCTTGGTTTTCAGGGGCACTTACAAAAGCCAAAACATCACGATGCTGACGTAGCCATCCGTTGACATAGGTTTTTAAGACCGCTTCTGGGCCTTTACCATGCACAATTTTGATGACATTTTGATTTTCATCTTTTGCCATCTGGATGATTTGTAAAACTGCGTCACGTGCTTGTTCAATGGTACAGCCGTGTAAATCTACAGCTTCAAACCAACGCATCTTGCCTGCTTTTAAGTCTTCAAAAACCTTATGTTGAAGGGTCGCAATGCGATAGCTTAACGTTGCTTGGCTTGCGACCGGATTTAAAGCAGCTTGTGTATCTGATAGCTCGGCATGTTCGGTATCACGACCACCTTCGGCAGCTGCACGTTTTGCCAAAGTTTGTGCATCGACTTTTTTGGCACGAGGTGTTTTTACATCGGCAATATTACTATTATTGATGCGTTTTACACCTGCAACAGCCTGTTGAAACAGGTATGTATCTTCCAATTCTTCAGTCTCAGCCTGAGATTTTTTAGACTCAGGCTGATTTGCGATTTTGCTTGAATGAGGATTGGAGATTTGCTTTTTAAATTGCTTCAATAACTTTTGTTGCTCTTTAGAAAGCGATGAATCTTTATTACTCATATATCTTCATTAAACCGTTTGAGGTTGTCCAAAAAGAGCAGTAAAAGCTTGATCTGGACGTGGTTGTTTCATAAAACTTTCGCCAACCAAGAAACTGTGGATGTCATGCTCTTGCATCATACGCACATCATCTGGTGTCGCAATGCCACTTTCAGTGATCAGTAAACGTGAGGACGGAAGTAATTTTTTCAAGCGGATAGTAGTATTTAAATCTACATCAAAGGTTTTTAAATTACGGTTATTCACGCCTAGTAAACATTGCTCAGAAAGTTTTAAGGCACGCTCTAACTCTTCTTCGTCATGAACTTCAACCAATACATCAAGTTGATGTTCAAACGCTGTTTTAGACATTTCTTCGAGTTGCTGGTCAGACAAACAAGCAACAATTAATAAAATACAGTCAGCATGCAAAGCACGTGCTTCAACTACATTATATGGGTCGACCAAAAAGTCTTTACGTAAAGCAGGTAGGGCACAATGATTGCGGGCAATCGCAATATTTTCATCTGCACCCTGAAAGAAATCCACATCAGTCAGTACTGATAAACATGCTGCTCCAGCGTGTTCATATTGCTGAGCAATTTCAGCAGGATTAAAGTCTGCGCGAATGATTCCTTTTGATGGAGATGCTTTTTTAATTTCAGCAATCACACCCGGACGTTTATGTTGTAAAGCATTTGCAAAGCCACGCACCGGAGACGCTGCTTTTGCAAGCTCTTCTACATCTTGCAAATTACGTTGTTTTAAACGCGCAGCAAGTTCCTCATGTTTACGGTCAACAATTTTACCTAAAATGGTATTTTGAATATTAATCATGAGAAGTCCTTAATCTGCCTGAGATTGTTTTAATGTTTTAGTAAATTCAGCTAAAACACTCATTTTCTCTAATGCTTGCCCGCCGTAAATAATATCTTGCGCAAATGTAACAGCCTGAGCATAAGTTTTGGTAATGCCTGCTACATAAATACCTGCGCCTGCATTAAGCGCAATCATGTTTGCAGCTTTTTCACCAATATCAGATTTATTTTTGCTTAAAGCATCTTTAATGAGCTTTAGACTCGCCGATGCATCAGCAACCACTAAACCATTTAAAGTTTGAGACTCAATTCCGACATCTTCTGGATTAAGTGTCCACTCAGTAACTTCGCCATCTTTGAGTTCGGCAACAGTGGTAGGCGCTGCAAGACTAATTTCATCAAGACCATCTCTTGAATGAACAACCATAACGTGTTCAGCACCGAGTTGTTTCATCACTTCTGCAATTGGACGGCACAGTTCATCTGAAAATACACCAATCACAAAGCGCTTTACCCCAGCTGGGTTGGTCAATGGGCCAAGTAAATTGAAAATGCTTCGAATACCAAGTTCACGACGTGGGCCAGCAGCATATTTCATGGCTTTGTGGTGGTTTGGTGCAAACAAGAAACCTACACCCATTTCACGGATGCAGCGTTCAGTTTGTTGCATATCTAGATCAAGATGAATACCTGCTTGCTCAAGTAGGTCTGATGAACCTGATTTACTTGAAACGCCACGGTTACCATGTTTTGCAATGGTCGCACCTGCTGCTGCAATCACAAAGCTAGACGCTGTAGACACATTAAATAAATTTTGTCCATCACCGCCAGTTCCCACGATATCTACTAAATGTTTGATATCACTCACATCGATCTTGATCGCAAATTCACGCATGACACGTGCAGCAGCTGTCATTTCGTCAATGCTTTCACCTTTCATGCGTAGGCCCATCATTAAAGCACCAATTTGTGCCTCAGTTGCCTCACCTTGCATGATGCTGCGCATAATTTCTTCCATTTGAGGCTGAGTCAAATGAATGTTCTTGGTAATGTGGTTAAGCGCCTGTTGGATATTCATAGTCATGATTTACAGCATTAATGATTAAAATTTTTAGGTGAAGTTGATCGAGTGTGGGAGGTTCGGCCTATTGCGTTCCATGATTCACTAGCTAGGGGAGCTATGTTAGCAGAAAATAATCAAAGATTTTTGCTGTTCGATAAGAGAATTAAAAATTTTGATTAGAGAAGGTTTTGAATCTATTCATAAACAAAATTTATTTATTGAAAAAGGTTTTAGTTTGTTGTGAGTTTTTATGATAAATAATTAACCATTTGGTATATCTTAAACATCAATATATCTAGAAAAAATGTGTATAAATCAACCAAATAAAAGTGGATATAGTAGGGCGATCTTTATTTTGTCTACTAATAAATATGTATTTAAATAACTTGAAATATGTAGGGGCTTTAAAAAATAAGCGCTCATTTATTTTCGTATTTGTTGCACTGTTTCATCCGTTAGAAAGTTATGCACAAGAAGCTGTAGAGCAACCACAAAACCAAGCTAAAGCAGATAAAGTAGTTCGTGTTGCGGTGACAGGTTCTCGGATTTCAAAAGCACAAAAAGATGGCCCGACCAGTGTGACCGTCATTACCGCAGCCGATATTGAAAAACAAGGTTTTAGTAATGCATTTGACGCACTCAATAACCTGACGCAGAACACAGGTTTCGTACAAGGTGCCGATTATGGAAATACTTTTACACCTGCGGCTAATGCTATTAGCTTACGAGGCTTAGGACCTAATCATACTTTGACTTTAATTAATGGACATCGGGTTGCAGACTATCCTGTGCCTTATGATGGCTCTGTCAATTTCGTAAACTTAGCCAATATTCCAACTGCCATTATTGATCGGATTGAAATATTAAACGGTGGTGCTTCTGCAATTTATGGTTCAGATGCAATTGCAGGTGTGGTGAATATTATTCTGAAAAAGAAAACAGACGGCACACAATTTAATATCAAGGCAGGTGGAACCAAAGAAGGCGGTGAAAATTTACGTTTACAACTGAGTGGTAGTAAAACTTTAGACAAGCTTAGTCTCGTTTATGGAGTTGAACTCAGTGGTCGTGAACCGATATGGGCAGCCGATCGAGATTTTATGTCAAGTCGAACTCGTTTGGGGGAGAAACCTGACACGATTGTGGGTCGGAAAAATGCCGATACTGGTAAATACCTTTCAATTGGCGGGTGTCAGGCGTTTAATGGTTTATTTAACGGATCAGTCAATAATATAGGGCAAGCAGGGGCGGACAATTGTGCCAGTGGTTTGGCACGACCAACCTATTGGACTGTTCAAACTCAAAATCGCAGTCAAAATGGTTATCTCGGTTTAGACTATGAGTTAAATGATAAAACCCAACTATTTGCCGATTTTTTAATTGGGGCAAATCAAATTGAAAACAATACCCGTATTCCGATATGGACCTCTTTAGGTGCATCGAGTGGTTATTTTCTAAATCAAGATTCGGGAAATTATGAAATTTGGAATCGTCGTTTTGCGCCTGAAGAATTAGGCGGGGTAGAACGCATAAATAAAAAGTGGAAAGAGCTTTCTTCGAACTTAAACTTCGGAATTCGAGGCGATATTGGAGAAACGAGCTGGAGTTATGAAGCAGCCTATAATGGTTCCATCTATACTAGTCAGCTAAACCGCCAAGGTTTATTACGTTCGAATGTTGATGAATATTTCTTAGGTCAGCAACTTGGTACAGATGCAGATGGTATTCCTATTTATTCACCTCGCTTAGATCGTTTAAGTCGACCACTCACAGCAAGTGAATTTGAAAGTATTTCGGGCACCACAAAAGAAAAAGATAAGTCGTGGGCACAAAGTTTAACCTTAAGCGCGAATGGTGACGTATTTAAGCTACCTGCAGGAACTGCCAAACTTGCGGCTGTGGCTGAAATTGGGCGTCAAGGCTTTTCGATTAAGCCAGATGATGCGATCGAAAATGGTGAATATTATAATTTAAGCTCTAGTGGCGAATATGGAGGTACACGTACCCGCCAAGCACTTGGCGCAGAATTATTCTTACCTTTAGCAAAACCATTAAATTTAACCTTGTCTGGACGTTATGACCGTTATGCTTTATCAGATAACAGCATTGATAAGCTAACTTTCGGTTCGGGTCTCGAGTTTAGACCACATCCAACTTTATTAGTGCGCGGTAACTATGCGACCAGCTTTCGTGCACCAGATATGAACTATCTGTTTTTAAATAAACAAAAAGGTTATTTCCCAAGTACAACGGATTATTTACGTTGTAGCCAAACGGGACAACCTTTAGATAAATGTAGCTTTAAAGATTACGCACCTGGGGCGAACTACACTTTAACCGGAAACAAAGAGCTGAAACCTGAAGAGGGTAAATCTTATGGTGCAGGTTTTGTTTGGTCACCCACCAATAAATTTGATATCAGCGTCGATTACTGGGATATCAAAATTGATAATCTTGTGACGAATTTAAGTGCGGACAAAATTCTACGTTTGGAAGCAGATTGTCGTTTAGGCAACCAAGATATTAACTCTGCGGCCTGTATCGATGCTTTGGCACGTGTAGAGCGTAACCCTGCAAATGCAGTTGTCGATCCAAATGTCATTAAGAATATTAATATCGTTCCGATTAATGCAGCATCAGACCATACCCGCGGGATTGATTTCACTAGTAGATGGCGCTGGAAAACAGACAGCTTTGGTAACTTTCTCTGGACGGTAAATTATAGCCGTGTACTAGAACATGAATATCAACAATCAAAAGATGGCGAGAAAGATGATTACTTAAAAGATTTAAGTATTCCTGATTGGCGTGACCGTTTTAATACCAGTCTCAGCTGGAGCTATGGTGATTGGGCATCAACAGTATTAGTTAATCGTTATGGCAAAATTCCAAATGGTAACCAAACTGCCTATTTAAGCCCAACGTATTTGGTGAACTGGAGCGGTACTTATCAAATCTCTCCAAAAGCGTCTGCTTCCATCATTATTAATAACTTGTTTGACAAAGTGAAACGAGATGACACAGGCGGTTGGCCGTATTATCCGGTAGGATCATATTCACCATTCGGCCGTCAAGGTTGGTTGGAGTTTAACTATAAATTTTAAGAATGATGTATGGATGCAGCGAAGTGGTACAGCAATTGCTGCATCTTTTTATTTAAAACTACAGAGGATAAAACCCCTTATGCTGGTCAAGCCTTCATTTAAAAAAAGATTGCTACTTACAACATTATTATCTTTATCTGCGACACAGATTTTTGCATTTAATAACAGTGAACAAATCCCGATTGGTAAATTACCCGAGTGGGTTGTACCCGAATCTTATGATTTAGATTTTAAGATTGATCCCGCACAAAAAGGATATACCGGTAAAACTACTATTCATTTAAAGCTGGCTCAAGCCACAGATCACATCTGGATTCATGGTAAATCTTTGACGGTGAAAGATGTGAATATCACATCGGCAGAGGGCGTCAAAACCAAAGCAAAATATGAGCAAGCCTCTGAGGTAGATGGGGTAAGTAAAATTAAATTTGCCAAGACCTTGCCCGCAGGCCAGTATCAACTCGTTTTAGATTTTAATGCGGCGTATGACCAGCAACTTGACGGTATTTATAAAATCGAGTTTGAGGGTAAACCTTATGTGATGACTCAAATGGAAGCAATTAGTGCACGCCAGTCATTCCCATCATTTGATGAACCACGTTTTAAAACGCCGTTTAATATCCGGTTGACGATTCCAAGCAAATATTCAGGTTTTGCCAATACCCAACAAACATCTGAGCAAGCAGAGAAGTCAGGTTGGAAAACGCTCAGTTTTGCACAGACAAAACCACTGCCAACCTATTTACTTGCATTGGCTGTCGGACCGTGGCAATTACAAAAAGGGCCTGATATTGGAGCAACTTCATGGCGTAAGCAGCCGATCCAGTTACGTGGTATTGCACCCGATGCTAAAGCTGAAAAAATGCAGCATGCTTTATCTGAAACACCAGCTATTTTAAAAACTTTAGAAGATTATTTTGCCTTTGGTTATCCATTTGACAAGCTCGACTTGCTTGCAGCCCCAGACTTTGCTGCCGGAGCAATGGAAAACCCAGGGCTAATTACTTTTAGAGATTATCTAATGTTGTTAGATAAGGACTCACCAGTTTCTTTTGTACAGAATTCATTTAACGTCAATGCACATGAGCTGGCACATCAATGGTTCGGTGATGTTGTCACGATGCCATGGTGGGATGATTTGTGGCTAAATGAATCTTTTGCTACATGGATGCAAAGTAAAATTACTCAAAAATTACATCCCGAATTTAATGCTGACCTAGAACGTATTGCGGATACTGCCGATGCGATGAAAAGTGACAGCTTGGTGAGTGTACGTCGTATACGTCAGCCTATTTTAAGCAATGCCGATATTCAAACTGCTTTTGATGGTATTACTTACCAAAAAGGTGCGGCTGTTTTAAATATGTTTGAAAGCTATTTAGGTGAAGAAAAATTCAAACAAGGTGTGCGCAATTATATTAATAAGCACCAATATGGTAATGCGACAGCCAATGATTTAATTAGCGCTTTAGCAGAGCAATCTGGACAAGGTGAGCGCTTTACTAGAGCGATGAAAAGTTTTCTTGATCAACCAGGTGTGCCTTTAATTAACACCGCATTACAGCAAGAAGGCAATAAAGTCTTTTTAAATGTGAAGCAAAGCCGTTACTTACCTGTGGGTTCAAAAGGTGATGCAAGAAGCCTGTGGGGCGTACCATTATGTGTACGTTATGAAGTTCCAAATGCAGGTAGTAAAGTGCAATGTGAATTGGTAGACCAAGCAGAAGCCAAGATTGAACTCAAAGGTGCCAGCCTTGACAGTTGGTATATACCAAATGCAGATGCGGCAGGATACTACCAATTTAGTTTGCCACAAAAAGAGTTTACTCGTCTGACTGCCGCTACAGAAAAGCTTTCTAACACTGAACAGTTGGCCTATGCCTATGCAATTTCAGCGGCATTTAACCATGGTGATATTAATTTATTGGCTGTCGTAGATGCTGCGAAGAAATTTGCCAATTCAAATAGCCGACAAATTAGTACAGCGCTATTTTCCCAGTTAAGTACCATTCATCGTCATGTATTGAAAACAGAAGCTGAACGTGAACATTTTAGAAAAGTTTTGGCAAATTTATATTTACCTAAATTAAATCAGTTGGGTTATGTCAGTAAAACAGGTGAATCAGCTGAAGACAGTTTATGGCGTAGTGAGTTAGTTAGATTTCTTGCTTTAGATATTCAAGTTCCTGAAGTTCGTACACAACTGTTAAAACAGTCAGATGCTCTATTTGCTCAAAAGCAGCTTAATTTTGCGCAAGTAACACCTGAATTATTGCCAACCATTTTAGCTGTACGTGTACAAGAAAAAGGTCAACCAGCTTTTGACCGATTGTCTGGAGAGTTACAACGCGTGACTCAACCAACACAACGTCTAGCAATTCTTACAGCCTTAGGCTCGGCAAATCAAGAAGCAACACGTCAACAAGCCCGTCAGTTGATTTTGAACCCGCGTGTTAAAGTTGGTGAAGTTCGTACCGTAGTTAACTCCATTAATAATTATGGAGATGAGCAAGGTGGCTTATGGTCTTGGTTTAAGGTAAATCATGAGGCAGTGTTTGACCGTTTAGGTAAGTCTTCGGCTGGGCGTTTCCCTGCAATGTTTAGTGGGGCAGCATGTACCCAACAACAGGCAGCACAATTAAATGATTTTTTTGCACCACGAACTAAAGAGTTGGTTGGGGTGGAAAGAGGATTGAAACAGACTAAAGAGCGTATTCAACTCTGCGAATCTTTGGTAGCAAAACAAGATGGATCAATTGTGCAACAGTTACAGTTATAATTGATTCAGCTATAAAAAAGCCAACTGATCGTAGTTGGCTTTTTATTAGGATTGCTTATCCAATCACTCTTAGAACAGTCGATTCGAGACTGAATTATGCATAGATATCTAAAAAGTTTTTAAAGATTTGATGGCCATGCTGACTCAAAATAGATTCTGGATGGAATTGCACGCCTTCAACAGGAAGTGTCTTATGTTTAACGCCCATAATTTCTTCCATTGAGCCATCTGCTTCATTGGTCCAGCATGTTACTTCAAGGCAGTCAGGTAGCGTTTCCTGATCAATGACCAACGAGTGATAACGAGTTGCCGAGAATGGGCTAGGAAGATTACTGAAAATACCCTTATTGCTGTGGTACATATCAGATAAACGTCCGTGCATCACCGTTTTGGCTCTTACAATTTTCCCGCCAAAAGCTTGCCCAATACTTTGATGGCCTAAACACACGCCAAGCAAAGGAATTTTTCCGGCAAAATGATTAATTGCAGGAATTGAAATACCTGCTTCACTTGGAGAGCAAGGGCCAGGGCCAATTACGAGGTATTTAGGTTGCCATCGTTCAATATCCTCTAATGTGACTTGATCATTGCGAACTACTTTTACTTCCTGATTCAACTCGCCAAAATACTGGACGATGTTGTAGGTAAAAGAGTCGTAATTGTCGATCATTAGAAGCATGATGAACTTAACCTCATGATAATTAAAATATATTTAATAAGTGACTAAAATAGTTACCCATATTGATACCCGTTTTCAGAAAAGACTTTTTAAATTTGAAAAATAAGAAGCCGTTTTCTAATGGGCTAATATAGCAAAAAAAGAAGTAACCAGTTTAACTATTTCATTCGTTAGAAATTTGCAGAAAAACGGCTTTAAGAAGTGAGGCTTTTTGAAATTATAGATAAGTACAAATAAGGCAGAATAAGCTTGTATTGTAAATAAAAAACTATTCTGCCTTGGTCATACAAGAAGATTAAATCTTACGTGTGTTATAAATCAACCAATCTAAAACATCGCCAGATAAATGTTCAGCCAGTCTTTCTTGAACAGTTTGATGATAACTATTTAACCAGTCTTTCTCTTCATCCGTTAGCATGTCAACGACAATACAATCTAAATGAATTGGGCAAAGGGTCAGCGTTTCAAACTCTAAGAAATCGCCGTAGGTTTTCTCAAACCCTGAGTGAAGTCTGTTTGCAACCAGATTTTCAATACGAATACCGTATTGTCCCTCATGGTATAAGCCCGGCTCGTTGGAAAGAATCATACCTTCACGCAACTTACTATAGGCATGAATAGGTGCGTAATAAGAAAGCACTTGCGGCCCTTCATGTACGTTAAGCGCAAAGCCTACGCCGTGACCTGTGCCGTGGCGATAATCTAAACCATGTTGCCATAAAGTATGGCGACAAATTGAATCGAGTAGAGGAGCGGCTAAACCTTCCGGATAAATCGTTTTTGCTAAAGCAATATGACATTTTAGAACTAAGGTATAGTCACGTTTTTGTTGCTCTGTTGGTGTCCCTACAGGAACAACACGGGTAATATCCGTTGTTCCATCAACATATTGCCCACCTGAGTCAATCAGCAATAGACCATCGCCTTCGATAAATGAATAGTGCTCTTCAGTTGCACGGTAGTGGGGTAAAGCACCATTAGCATTAAAGCCAGCAATCGTTGAAAAACTTGGGCCTATAAATCCGTTTTGCTCAGCACGGAAAGCTGTAATCTTCTCATCAATAGTGAGTTCTGAAATATTTTCACCATGATGAAGGGCTTTCTCTAACCAGTGGAAAAAGTGGCAAAGCGCGACTCCATCTTTAACCATTGCGTGACGGATATGAGCAATTTCGCTTTCATGTTTACGCGATTTAAAAAGTGTACTTGGGTTGATGTCGTAGACAACCCGAATATCTTTTGCGATGACTTGTTCATGAAAAATTGAGACTTTGGCTGGATCTAAAAGTACTGAAGCATCAGAGATATTCGATAAAAACTTAGCTGAATCTTGATAGTCACGTATCTCAATGCCATCAGCTTTGAAAGCCTGTTGAATGGTTGAATCAACTTTGTGGCTATCAACAAATAAAACAGCCTGTTGAGTACTGATATATAAATGCGAAAGGAATACAGGGTTGTATTCTACATCTTGTCCACGTGCATTTAAGACCCATGCAATATCATCTAAAGATGAAATGAAATGTCCTTCAATCGCTTTAGTTTTTAATTTTTCGCGAATTGCTTGTATTTTCTCTTTACGAGATAAGGCATTTAACCCTTCAGGCATTAAATGAATCTGCTCTAAAGGAAGTTCTGGACGATTAGACCAGATCGAACCAATTAAATCTTGCTGTGTTTCAAGCTTAAAGCCATGTTGTTTTGCCGTATTTTCCAACGCTTTAAATTGCTGGATTGAAAGTGTTTGCCCATTTACCGAAATGACAGAACCAGTTGATAAATTTTTCTCAATCCATGCGAGATGTGTAGAAGATTCATCACTGGTGAGTTTTTGTAATTGAAAGCCAGTTCCAGCGAGTTGTTGTTCGGCTTGTACCCAATAGCGTCCATCGGCCCAGAGTCCTGCAAAGTTTTGAGTCATGACTAAGGTGCCAACAGAGCCACTAAAACCGCTTAACCATTGCCTTGCTTTCCAGTAGTCAGGTAAATACTCTGACATATGGGGATCTGCACTCATCACAACCAAAGCATCAACGTGTTGATTGGTCATGAGTTCACGAAGTTTTGCTAGTTTTTCTGGAACAGTTAAGTCGTTCATATGGTTTCCAAATCAGGTTGAACTTTGTTGGTGCTTTTGCCCATTAATTTATTCATTGGTTTCTTTAATAAAAATAACACGATTGCGCCAATAACCAAGGCCAATACACAGCGCATAAATAGGCTAGGTAAATGATTAATCCCATCTGCCGAGACTTGCCCACCAATTAAACCTGCCATGAGGTTGCCTAGGGCTGTACCAGTGAACCATAAACCCATAATTTGACTGCGTATAACATCAGGTGCAAGTTTGGTCATGGTTGATAAGCCAATCGGGCTTAAGCAAAGTTCACCTATGGTAAGAAGAAATAAAGTACCGACTAACCAAAATGGTGAAACTACTCCGCCATGAATAGCAAAATGACTGGCTAAAGTCATAAGCAAAAAGCCACCTGCTGCGAATAACAATGCAATAATAAATTTACTGATATAGCTTGGATCTTTATTTGCTTTACCTAGTTTAGCCCATAGCCAAGCTGCAACTGGAGCAAAGATAATAATAAAAAGAGCATTGATTGATTCAAACCATACAGTTGGTATCTCAAATCCGAAAACAATACGGTCCGTATAATCTTGTGCAAATAAAGTAAAAGTTGTGGGTTTTTGTTCGAAAGCTGACCAGAATAAAGCGGATGCTGCTAATAAAACGAAGCAAATAATGATTTTAAATTTTTCATGTTGCTCTAAATTCAGGAAAAGTAGTAAGTATGCAAAATAAGCAATAATTCCAATGCTAATTCCTACAGTTAAGTAGGTTGCAACAACGACTGGGTTGATGTGAATAATCCCAAAGAAAGTTAATCCAATAACCACCGCAACAGCGAATAAAAAGCTAAATACAATTTTAGGTGCATTTTTATTTTCTACGACAGGTTTGCTACAGCTATTGGCTTCTTGTCGCAATTCATTAAAAGTTTGGAGTTGCGGGACAGCCAAAAAGCGGAAAATTAATAAAGCAATGAGCATCCCAATGCCACCAATACCAAAGCCTAAGTGCCAGCCATAATCGCGAGCTAATAGACCTGTAATGAGCGGGGCAATAAGCGAGCCCGTATTAATTCCCATATAAAAAATGGAGAATCCAGCATCTCGTCTACTATCTTGAGCTTTGTATAAAGTTCCTACAATGACTGAAATACAAGTTTTAAATAAACCTGAGCCAAGAACAATCAGAACTAGACCGAAATAAAAAAAGAATTGATCAAAAATGGTGGTGAGGGCAATTGATAAGTGACCTAAAGCAATAATAATTGAACCGTACCAGACAGCGCGCGCCTGACCTAACCAGTTATCGGCAATCCATCCACCGAAGACGGTCATTAAATACATGGAGCCTGCAAATAATCCCACAATGGCGGCGGCAGTTGGTCGATCCAACCCTAAACCACCGTTATTGACCATTGCAACCATATAAAGAACAAGTAAGGGGCGAATTCCATAATAAGAAAATCTTTCCCAAAGTTCTGTAAAAAATAAAGTTTTTAGTGGTTTTGGATGACCGAAAAATGCTTTATCGGTCTGTTCAAGTTCCTGTTTCATTATTCAAATCCTTGAATTATTTTATGTTTTTTATAAACATAACTTTTAGTTTGTTTATTTATAACCAAAATTTATGTTTTTATTTTTTAGTTATTTTTAACAATAAAAGCAAATTTACCTTGTATAAAAACAGTGAATGAAAAAGAACATGAATAGTGGAGTTTGTAGATAGCAAATAACAAAAAGAAGCGTTCATTTGAAGAATCAAAGAACTGCCGAGTACTGAAATGCTCTATAAGAATTCATAAAAATGAAAACTATTTGGTAGATTGTAAATAAACAATAAAGAACTTACTTGGATGGCTTAACCAAGGCGCTTAAGTCATTTAAACAACGTAAAAATGAGTGAGAATGGATACTTTAAGAAGTATAAATATTTTTTGTGTAATCTAATAAGAATCTCAACATTATATATAAGAAAGTATTATGATCATGAACGACTGTTAGAAATTGATGCAGCGGATTATATCAGTGCAACAATTTTGCACTAAATTAGGGCAATAATAAGCTATTTAAATATGCCATAATTTGAAAATGTGTGAATATGGTGCATTTGCACAAGCAAACAGTATAATGGGTTCAAGACAAGGGGCCTAAATCATGAATACTTATAAGTAATTCAATGTTTTAGGTAAGTCTTATAAAGTTGGTATGAGAATTGCTTAATAAATACCAGCAACTAACACGCACTTAACAAGTGCAACAAAATTTCATTGGAGCAAAATGAGCATGGCGAACAAGGTCCTTCAACTCATACAAGAAAGTGGCGCAAAATGGGTCGATTTTCGCTTTACTGATACTAAGGGTAAAGAACAGCACGTAACTTACCCAGCTGATTCTATTGATGAAGATACTTTTGAAGACGGTAAAATGTTTGATGGTTCTTCAATCGCTGGTTGGAAAGGTATTGAAGCATCTGACATGATCTTACGTCCAGATGCTGAAACTGGTTTCATCGACCCGTTCTTTGCTGAACCAACTGTAGTTGTGACTTGTGACGTTATTGAACCTTCAACTGGTCAAGGTTATGAGCGTGACCCACGTTCGATTGCTCGCCGTGCAGAAGAATACTTAAAATCTACAGGTATCGGTGATACTGCATTCTTCGGTCCAGAACCAGAATTCTTTGTATTTGACGAAGTGAAATGGGACATCGATATGTCTGGCGCTCGTCATACATTAATCGCTGAAGAAGCTGCTTGGTCTACTGGTAAAGACTATGAGTCTGGTAACTCTGGTCACCGTCCACGTGTTAAAGGGGGTTACTTCCCAGTTCCTCCAGTTGATTCTTCACAAGATATGCGTGCAGAAATGTGTGCAAAAATCGAAGATATCATGGGCCCAGGTCGTGTAGAAGTACATCACCATGAAGTTGCTTCTTGCCAGTTAGAAATTGGTGTGAGCTTCAATACTCTTGTTCGTAAAGCTGACGAAGTTCAACAGTTCAAATATGCTGTTTGGAACGTTGCACATCAATATGCAAAAACAGCTACGTTTATGCCTAAACCAATGGTAGGTGATAACGGTTCTGGTATGCACGTTCACATGTCTATCTCTAAAGATGGCAAGAACTTGTTTGCTGGTGATGAATATGCTGGTCTTTCAGAAATGGCGTTGTACTTCATCGGTGGTATCATCAAGCACGCTCGTGCATTGAATGCAATCACAAACCCATCTACAAACTCATACAAGCGTTTGGTTCCTCACTTCGAAGCACCAATTATGCTTGCTTACTCAGCGCGTAACCGTTCTGCGTCTATCCGTATTCCATACGTTTCTAGCCCTAAAGGTAAGCGTATCGAAGCTCGTTTCCCAGACCCAATGATGAACCCATACTTAGGTTTCGCTGCATTATTAATGGCTGGTATCGACGGTATCCAAAACAAGATCCATCCGGGCGAAGCTGCTGACAAGAACTTGTATGATCTTCCTCCAGAAGAAGAAGCAAAAATCCCAACAGTTGCTCATAGTTTAGATATGGCTCTTGAAGCACTTCAAGCAGATCACGAATTCTTGTTAAAAGGCGGCGTGTTCACTAAAGAAATGCTTGATGCATACATCGAACTTAAAACTGAAGATGTACGTCGTCTTAACACGACTACTCACCCAGTTGAATTCGATATGTACTACAGCCTGTAATACGTATTTCGTAAAAAAGCCTGCTTATGCAGGCTTTTTTATTGCTTAAAATGTTGATTGAATTCTCTACGTTTTTTATCAAAAAATTGGGGTAAACTAGGTGCGAGTTTTCATGTGAGCAGATTATGCGTAAACGACAACCAGTACTTAAACAGGAAGAAGCGTTAAATCCTGCATTGAAAACATGGTTGTATGCGTCTGGTTCTCTGACCCAACAATTGACTGAACTTGGCGGTGGACAGTTCAGCGTAAAACCTTTTAAAGAACACTTTCAGCGTTTAACTTTTGCAGACAGTCAATGGATGAATATGCCTCATACCCATACTTCATGGGTAAGGGAAACATATTTATATGGCTGTGAAGTGGAACCTTGGGTTAAAGCAAAAAGTATTTTTCCAATTCGAAGTTTACAAAAAAAAGCCCGTATATTTCAGCATATTGGTTCTAAACCGATAGGTCGTTTTTTATTTCAAAGAACTACGCCACTGTGTGATCGCCGTGTTATTCGCTTACCCGAAGGTTGGACGCGACAAAGTTGCTATACTTGGCATGGCTGTAAATTTATTGTTCAAGAAACATTCTTACCGGCTTTTGAAGCTTTTTTATATCAGCAGCACGACAAGGAATTACTATGACGACTGCAACAGGTACAACATGGCGTCAGCGTTTAGAAGCTTATTATTATCTATGTCGATTTGATAAGCCAATTGGTACAGAATTGGTGTTTTGGCCAACCATGTGGGCACTTTGGGTTGCATCAAAAGGAATACCGAATTTAGGTATTTTATTCGTCATGATTTTAGGCGTTATTTTTATGCGCGCTGCTGGATGTGCGATTAATGACTTTGCTGATCGTAAAGTAGATGGTCATGTAGAGCGTACAAAAACTCGTCCTTTGGCAACAGGTGTCATTCGTGCGAGGGAAGCAGTATATGTATTCTTAGGTCTTGTTTTAGCAAGTGCATGTCTTTTGTTCTTTTTACCTATAGAAACTTTTTATTGGTCATTTGGCGCATTATTTTTAGCGTTTATTTATCCATTTATGAAACGCTACACCAACTTACCGCAAGTTTTTTTAGGAGCAGCATTTTCATGGTCAATTCCAATGGCCTTTACTGCCGTAGGTAAAACTCCGGATCTGACTTGCTGGCTGCTGTATTTTGGTAATTTGGCTTGGACAGTGGCTTATGACACTCAATATGCAATTACAGACCGCGAATATGATTTAAAGATTGGTGTGAAATCTACAGCTATTCTTTTTGGTCGATATGACATCCAGATTATTGCACTCCTACAAGCAACCAGTCTTGTCTTGATAGGAACGGCGTTATATTTAGAAAATATCTTATTTCCATGGGCAATTGTTGCTTTAATTGTTGTGGCATTCGATTTTATATATCAAACAATTAAAACCAAAGACCGCAACCCTCAGGTTTGTTTCTGGGCATTTCGTCACAATCGCTGGGTAGGATTAATCATTTTTCTAGGAATATTTTTAAATTTCATATAGTAAAAATGACCGTGAGGTTGAAAAGTGTTCTATGCAGAGCACTTTTTTTATGTCTTAATATTTGTGCATAAAAATTATGCGGAATAAATAACACATAACATAAAAAGGATATTTTATGAAACGGTCAAAAATTGCTTTAGCTATAACATTATCGGTTTCAGCATTATTTCTTACAGCATGTAATGACAACAATGACGATTACACTGGGATAGATTCAAATAAAACCTTTTTGTCTGAAAGTAATTACGCTATAGATAAAGTTGATAATGCTTCATCAATTAAAGTCATGACTTATAACATGACAAATGTGCAGGGAAAAACAGCCACTGCTACTGCTATGGTATTGTTCCCAAAAGCCTCGCAACCTAAAGATGGTTATCGAGTGGTTGTATGGGAGCATGGAACTGTAGGAGTAGGAGATAGTTGCGCGCCAAGTAAAAATGCAATTAATCCGCGATTTAAAATTTTAGCTGAAAACTTATTAGCAGCAGGTTATGTGATTATTGCACCAGATTATGAGGGTTTAGGTACGCCAGGTGTACATCCGTATTTAAACTTGTCTAGTGAAGCAAAATCCGCATTAGCAGCAGTCAAGGCAGCAAAAGACCATTATGGAAATCAGTTGAAAGGCGATTGGATGTCAATTGGCCAATCACAAGGTGGACATGCATCATTAGGTACTGCTGAATTCGCCAATACAGATACAAGTTATAAAGGTGCTGTAGCTGGGGCGCCGGCATCAAGCTTGGGCACAATTATTCAAATTTATATTGATCCTGCAATGAATCAAGATAGTAATTTTGCAGTTAGTAAGCTAGATCAGGCAATTATAGCGCGTAGACAAATTGATGCAGCGATTGCTGCAGGGCAAATGTCTCCAAATGATCCACTGGCGCTTGCTGTACCAACAATTGATAAAACTGCAGAAGGATATGCTGAATTGTTAGCATATGCTGCTTTTGCAAGCGCTGGGATTAAAGCACAGCAACCAAATTATGATTTGAAGTCAATCTTTACATCAGGAGCAGCTGATATTGCAGAATTAGCTTATGGTCGTACAGGAGATGATGGTACATGTCTAAGTTATCCTGCACCTGATACTGCAAATGGTTTACAAGAGAAATTTAAAGCAGGAATCCTAGCTTTCTTAGCTGACCCTACACATCAAATTTCACAGTACGGTATTGATCTAAATAAATTCAAGACCGATCAAGTAGTTCAAAGTTTTTTAACATCGACTCAACCTGCAACGAATGCTACAGCTGAAAAAGTTATTAAAGCACCTGTATTTATTATTCAAGGTGAAAAAGATCAAGCAGTATTGCCTGTAGTAACACAAGCCTTATTCGCAAATATGAAAGCGAATGCTTTGAAATTTTTCCCTCAAGCTGGGTACGATAAGGGATATAATTTAACCATTGTACCGAATGCGACTCATACACAAGCAATCGTATGTCAAAATGCAAATGCCGTAGATTTTATTCAAACGAATATGTCAGCAGGTACTGGTATTGTTCTAACTGATGCACAGAAAGATGCTAGCCAAAGCCCGCACTGTACAGGTAAGTTCTAAGTTTTATTTAACTAGCATTTAGCTTAAGAAAAGAGCCTTTATATAGGCTCTTTTTTGTTATATTGTTACATAGCTTAAAATTAATGATGTTCGAGTTTAAATCACTTATGAGTCAGCAATCAGTTGAAAAAAAATCTGTTCCTTGGTTATTAATGGGGTTGGGTTTACTTATTCCTTTTTTAATTATTGGAATACTTTTCTTGGCTGCAAAGAGTGATGCTAAGAATAAAAAACAATATGAGCAGCAACGTATAGAAATGGAAAAAAGAATAGCTGAAAAAGAGGCTGCAAATTCAGATAAGAAATAGCATTAGCTGTTCAATGAATATCTCTTTGTAGTTGGCGTACGCTCGGTATGCTTGTATAACGTTTTACGATATATCCGGCTTCTGTCAGCATTTGATCGCGTAGACGGTCTTCTTCTGCTTTTTCAAGATGAGTAGGGTCATCTAACTCAATAATAGCAATTACTTCCATTTTGTCATTAAGCAAAACAAAGTCGGTAACTTTACGATTGAACTGGCTACGAACCTTATAGTCATTGCTGGTGATTAATGCGCTAAACGCCACTTGAGCTAAAACATGGCAAGCTGGGAAACTCTGTTTTAGACGTATAAACATTTGAGTTTCAAAATTAGTAATGACAGGACGAGCAAAGAATTTTTGTTTTGGGAATAAATAGGGACGTAAACAAACAACAAGAAAAATACAGGTGCTTAAGCAACCTAAAATAATAAAAAATAAGTGACTCGATTCGAACATGTGACAACATCATACAAATAAAAACCCACTCGTAATGAGTGGGTTTTTAAGAATCTTGGCTCTCCCACCTGGGCTCGAACCAGGGACCTGCGGATTAACAGTCCGTCGCTCTACCGACTGAGCTATGGGAGAATCTGGAAAAGGATTTTAGGCAGGAAAGGGGGCTGGGTCAAGCCTTAATAGCAGAATTAGTGAGAATATCTAATCGTTTGGCTTAAAAATACACGAAACATTGATTTTATTCAAAATAATAGAAAGTTATTAGATGATTAGAAAAGAAAAAACCCGCAATAAATGCGGGCTTTTAGAATCTTGGCTCTCCCACCTGGGCTCGAACCAGGGACCTGCGGATTAACAGTCCGTCGCTCTACCGACTGAGCTATGGGAGATTAGTAGATGGCTCTCCAACCTGGGCTCGAACCAGGGACCTGCGGATTAACAGTCCGTCGCTCTACCGACTGAGCTATTGGAGAATCTGATGCGCATTTTATGGATGAAATCTAAAAGCGTCAATAAGAATATTAAAGAAAATGAATCGTTTGCTTGATTAATATGCTTTTGTTGCCTTAAAAATAAAAAAACCACCCTAAAGAGGGTGGTTTTTTATAAAGAAATAAAATTATTTCTCTACACCAGCTGGCTGACCTGCAAGTTTTGCATTTGCATAGTCCCAGTTCACAAGGCTTTCTAAGAAAGTTGCGATGTATTTAGGACGTAAGTTACGGAAATCGATGTAGTAAGCATGTTCCCATACGTCAATTGTTAATACAGCAATTTGACCATGTGCAAGTGGAGTGTCTGCATTTGAAGTTTTAGTAATAGAAAGTTTACCGTTTACTTCATCAGCAACTAACCAAGCCCAACCTGAACCGAATTGAGTTGTTGCAGCAGCAGTAAATTCTTCTGCAAATTTTTCGTAGCTACCAAAAGCTTCGTCGATTTTAGCAGCGATTGCGCCAGTAGGCTTACCACCACCATTTGGCTTCATGCTGTTCCAGTAGAAAGTGTGGTTCCAAACTTGAGCAGCATTGTTGAAAATACCAGCTTTAGATGCGTCACCAGCAGTTGCTTTGATGATTTCTTCTAAAGTTTTACCTTCAAGGTCAGTGCCTTTGATTAAGTTGTTTAAGTTAACAACATAGGTGTTATGGTGTTTGTCGTGATGGTATTCTAAAGTTTCTTTACTGATATGTGGCGCTAAATCATCATAGCCATATGGAAGTGCAGGTAAAGTAATGGTTGTCATGTTCCTATTCCTTGCATTTGCTGGGTTATACAATATTAAGTGGCTCTATTGTAAATGATTCTGTTCACAATAGGGCATCGTTTTAAAGAACTATACACAATAAAGATCTAATTAATACGCATAACACAGATTGAAAAAAAGACTTAATTAAATCGGATTATTCAATTCAAAATATTCAGATTCAACTGAGAACTGTTTTGAAATGGCTTGTGCCAAACGTTGAACACCATAACGTTCGGTTGCATGGTGACCGCAGGCAAAATAATGAACACCTAATTCTTTTGCTTCATAAAAAGTTCGTTCACTGACTTCCCCTGAAATATAAGCATCACAGTTTTGCAAAGCAGCTTTAGCAATAAAATCTTGAGCGCCGCCTGTACAGAAACCTACTTTTTGAATCGTTTTCTTCTCGGCTGGTAAGTGAATCACTTTAAAATCAAAGCTGTTTTGCAGTTTTGCTTTAAAGTCATCTACAGGAAGTGCTTGTTCTAAATAACCAATATTACCAATTGGGTGTTTCTCGGTTAAATCGAGTGGTTCTAAGCTTTGCAAGTTTAGCTTTTCGGCAATGGCAATATTATTGCCTAAAGATGGGTGTGCATCTAAAGGTAGATGATAAGTGACTAATGAAATATTATTTTGAATGAGTTTTTTAATGCGGTTGCCTCGCATACCAGTAATAGGATACGGTTCGCCTTTCCAAAAATAACCGTGGTGTACAAGTAACAGATTGGCATTTTGAGCAATAGCTGCATCAATTGCATCTTCAGAAGCAGTCACTGCACAAAGAATACGTTTTACTTCAGTTGAACCTTCAATTTGCAGGCCATTTGGTGCGTAATCTTTAAACTCTGCTGCTTTTAAGGTTTGGTCGCACCACTGAATAATTTCATGCAAATTTGCCATGATATTTCCTGAATTGAGTAGTAAAAGTTGCTAAAGCTATAGAAACATATTTTGTTGTGTAACTAAAGCTAGACAAATCTTTTTTGACTTTTTTATGTATATCGACATATTTAATTTAAAATGCTTAACTGAAAACTCTTTTTGTTCAATATATTAATTTAATTAAAAACTTCTTTGCGTAGAGGATATGAACGTGCGCCGCACCTTTACATGGTTACCTTGGGTGTTACTTATTATTGTAATTGCCAGTTTTATTGCATGGCAAAAATACCATCAGCCGAAACCAACTGTTGCAGTTGATGGGGTGCAAATGCCTGCTGAGAAAGTTGAGCCTCTGGTGAATACTTCTCGAACGGGTGGGGTGGTATCTTATAGTGCTGCGGTAAAAGTTGCAGCGCCGGCAGTTGTTAATATTTTTACGACCCAGAAAGTTAAACAAAATCATCCTTTATTAAGTGATCCGGTTTTCCGTGAATTTTTTGGAAATCAGGTTCCCGAACAACAACAGCAAAATGAAAATAGCTTAGGTTCAGGGGTTATTGTTCGTGCTGATGGTTATATTCTTACCAACAACCATGTGATTGCTCAAGCTGACCAGATCGTAGTTGCTTTACATGACGGACGTCGTGCAGAAGCTACAATTGTGGGGACTGACCCAGATACAGATTTGGCAGTTATTAAAATCGATTTAGATAAACTGCCAGTATTGCCATTTAAATTGAGTGGTAATGAAGTGGGTGACGTTGTTTTAGCAATTGGTAACCCGTTTGGTGTAGGACAAACGGTAACTCAAGGTATTGTTTCAGCGACAGGTCGATCAGATTTAGGTATTAATACCTATGAAGACTTTATTCAAACTGATGCAGCAATTAACCCTGGAAATTCAGGGGGAGCCTTAATTGATGTTGCTGGTAACTTGATTGGCGTCAATACTGCTATTTTTTCACAATCAGGTGGTTCTTTAGGTATTGGTTTCGCTATTCCTGCGAAGGTTTGTCAACAAGTACTTAACTCAATTTTAAAAGATGGCCGTGTGGTTCGTGGTTGGTTAGGTATTAGTTTACTACCACCTACACAAGACGATGTATTGGCACCAAAACCACCAGTTGGTGTAATCGTTGCTGATGTATTAAAAAATGGTCCAGCGGCTTCTGCTGGTATTAAAGTGGGCGATAAAATTGTTCAGGTGAATAATGAACCGATTACTTCGGCTTCTCATTTGATTAACTACGTGGCTTTACAGGCGCCAAATAGTGAAATTAATGTATTGGTTGAACGAGATGGTAAACAACAAAACTTTGTTGTGACTGTGGGCGAGCGAAAAGCGCAAAATACTCAATCTCAGTATATCCCGCTTCCTAAACGTTAAAACCTCAATAAAAAAAGCCTCATCGTGAGGCTTTTTTTATGACTACTGATTAAGAGTGGCTAAGGCTTTGATGTTGATTTTTAAACTCAGCTAAAGCCTCAATTCGATATTGAATGAGCATTTCACCAATTTCTGCACCCTTAATGTTCTCTGGTAAATCCTGAACTTTAATAGAGCGAACAATCTGCATCGCTTCACGCATATATTGAGCTTGAGGATACGGACGATCTTCTAGCCCTAATCTGCCTTTTGCATCACATTCACAGGCTTGGACAAAAGCTTCTACTCTTTCTGGACGACGTAAAACATCTAAGCGTTGTAATAGACGCCATAAAGTACCTGGCTTTAATGACATAATCTGGTGGCATTTTAAATGCTCTTTACACACTGATAATGCCAACTGCTTGGTTTGCGTTGGGACTCTTAAACGTTCACATAATTGAGTAACTGGTTTAATTCCACGTTCTTCATGCATGATATGACGAGGAAGCTCATCGGCTGGAGTAAGAGCCTTACCTAAATCATGCACTAAAACAGCAAAACGTACATCGAGTGAGTAATTCGATTTACAAGCTTGTTGTAATGACATAAGGGTATGAACGCCACAATCTACTTCAGGATGATATTCAGGACGTTGAGGCACACCAAATAAAGCATCAATTTCAGGGAAAAGATGTTTTAATGCGCCACAATCACGCAAAGTTTGAAAATAAATATCTGCATGAGTTTCCATTAAAGCGCGAGAGGTCTCTTTCCAAACACGCTCTGGTGTTAATGCATCCAGTTCACCTGACTCTGCCATGGTTTGCATAAGTTGCAAAGTCTCTGGCGCAATTTGAAAACCATATGGAAAATATCGTGCAGCAAAACGAGCGACGCGCAAAACCCGTAGGGGATCCTCAGCAAATGCTTCTGAAACATGACGTAGAATTTTATTTTCTAAGTCGCTTTGACCACCATATGGATCATATATTTTGCCATCTTGATCCATGGCAATTGCATTAATTGTTAAGTCACGGCGAATTAAGTCGTCTTCTAAACTTACGGTTGTATCAGTAAAGAATTGAAACCCATGATATCCCTGACCAGACTTTCGTTCGGTTCGTGCAAGTGCGTATTCTTCTTTGGTTTCGGGATGAAGAAACACAGGGAAATCTTTGCCTACAGGCTGGAAACCTTGGGCGAGCATGTGTTCCGGCGTTGCACCGACAACAACATAGTCTTTTTCTTGATAGGGATGCCCAAGTAAAAAATCTCGGACGGCACCGCCTACTAAATACACTTGCATGAAAAAACCTCTATTCTTCAAGCAATCATGCTACAGAATAGAGGTTTTCTCAAGTGATTAGAGATGCTTTTCGTAAAAAGCAGTTTCTAAATTACTTTTCTTGTTGTTGAATTTCAGCAACAGTTAAAGCAGTCATATTGATAAGGCGGCGAGTCGTCGCTGTAGGTGTCAAAATATGAACTGGTTTAGCAGCACCTAGCAAAATTGGACCAATTGTAACGTTGTTACCAGATGTTGCTTTTAACAAGTTAAATGAAATGTTTGCTGCGTCTAGGTTCGGCATAATCAGCAAGTTTGCTGAGCCTTTGAAACGTGAACCTGGGAAAGCATATTGACGAATGCTTTCATCTAATGCTGCATCACCATGCATTTCACCTTCAACTTCAAGCTCTGGAGCTTGCTCAGATAAAATACGATAAACTTCACGCATTTTTTGAGCGCTTGAATCAGTCTGGTCGCTACCGAAACTTGAGTGAGAAAGTAAAGCTACACGTGGTGTAATACCAAAGCGACGTACTTCTTCAGCTGCTAAAATTGTCATTTCAGCAAGTTGTTCAGCAGTCGGGTTAGTATTTACATACGTATCAGCAATAAACAAATTACGATCTTCAAGCATTAATGCATTGAGCGTGAAGAAGTTATTCATACCTTCTTTAAGACCAATGACATTACGTACGAAGTCAAGGTGAATGTTATAGCTACTGTAAGTACCACATAACATACCGTCTGCTTTGCCGAATTTAACCAGAAGAGATGCAATTAAAGTTGAGCGACGGCGAGCTTCACGTTGAGCATATTCAACAGTAATGCCTTTACGTTGCATTGTTTGGTAGTAGTCTTTCCAAAACTCTTCATACATCGGGTTTTGTTCTTGATCTACAATCTCAATATTTACACCGTGTTGTAAACGTAGACCTAATTTTTTGATGTTTGCTTCAATGACTGCAGTACGACCAACTAAAATTGGTTTAGCTAAATCTTCATCAACTGCAATTTGAACTGCACGTAATACGCGCTCATCTTCGCCTTCAGCATATGCAATACGTTTAGGATCTGTTTTTGCTTGAGCAAAGATTGGTTTCATTAAGAATGCTGAGTTATAAACAAACTCAGAAAGTTTTTGACGATATGCAGAGAAATCTTCGATAGGACGAGTTGCAACACCTGAATCCATTGCTGCTTTAGCAACAGCAGGTGCGATTTCTAAAATTAAGCGTTGATCAAGTGGGCGTGGAATTAAGTAGTCACGACCAAATGAAGCAGATTTTTCACCATAAGTAGCTGCGTCAGCTTCTACGTGAGCCATACGTGCAATTGCGTGTACACATGCAATTTTCATATCTTCGTTAATTGTTGTAGCACCTACGTCAAGTGCACCGCGGAAGATATAAGGGAAACATAACGCATTGTTTACTTGGTTCGGGTAGTCCGAACGACCAGTTGCCATAATGACATCAGGACGTACTTCATGTGCATGTTCAGGCAGAATTTCTGGATCTGGGTTTGCTAATGCAAAAATAATTGGATTTTCAGCCATTTGTTTCACCATGTCTTTGGTGAGAATACCTGCAGCTGAAAGACCTAAGAACATATCTGCGCCAGCCATTACTTCATGTAATTGAGTCGCTTTAATGTCTTGTACATAACGCTTTTTAGATTCATCTAAGCCTTCACGTGAAGTCGTAAGTAGACCACGAGAATCGGCAACAATGATATTTTCTTTATTTACGCCTAACGCGCAAAGTAAATCTAAACAAGAAAGGGCAGCAGCACCTGCACCTGAAGCAACGATTTTGATTTCTTCAATTTTCTTGTTAACGATTTGTAGAGCATTTAATAATGCTGAACCTACAATAATACTTGTACCGTGTTGGTCATCATGGAACACAGGAATTTTCATGCGTTCACGAAGTTTCTTCTCAATATAGAAACATTCTGGTGCTTTGATATCTTCAAGGTTAATGCCGCCAAAAGTTGGTTCTAATGAAGCAACAATATCAACGATTTTATCTGGATCGTTTTCAGCAATTTCAATATCAAATACATCAACACCAGCGAACTTTTTAAACAGAACGCCTTTACCTTCCATTACCGGTTTAGAAGCTAATGGACCGATGTTACCTAAACCAAGAACCGCAGTACCGTTACTGACAACAGCAACTAAGTTACCACGCGCTGTGTATTTTGCAGCAGCTGAAGGATCACGTTCAATCTCTAAACATGGAGCAGCAACCCCTGGTGAATAAGCTAGAGCCAAATCTCGTTGGTTGACGAGTTGCTTACTAGGCGTGACGCTGATTTTCCCTGGATTTGGATATTCGTGGTAATTTAAAGCGGCCTGTTTTAAAGATTGATCGTCCATCTGAGTCTCTATTTGATACAAAAAAGCAAACTAGTCAAATCACTCATTTAGGGGGAGGCAACTCATTTCGTTTACTTTGCTTTAATTTTTACCAATTAAGAGAATAGTAGACGAATTGCCAATAGCCCCGTAGTGAGCTAAATGCTAAAGAATATAACACTACTTCTTTATTTCTCACAGTCAAAAACGCTCATTTTTGGAAAAACCAGCGCATGTAAAATAGACTGTTAAAACAATTATGAAATATACGTATTTGATTGTAGATATTGAATAATCTGATTTGGATGGAGTGGGCGACTAAAGAAATAGCCTTGTAAAAAATCACATTGTTGTTTTTGTAGATAAATGACTTGTTCCTCAGTTTCAACACCTTCAGCAACCAGTTTTAATCCCATACTTTTGCCCATCGCAATCATGGCATTGACAATCGCTTCTTGTTTTTGATCACCAATTTTAGAAATAAAGGCTCGATCTATTTTCAAAATATCGATTGGGTACTCTGTTAGATAAGCTAAAGATGAATAACCTGTACCAAAATCATCGAGTGCAATTGAAATATTGCGTTCTTTAATTGAATGCAATAATTTTTTCACATTATCAGTATTGTCTAATAAAGCCGATTCGGTAATTTCTAGCTCTAAATTTGAACCATCTAACTGATAGTGTTCTAAAAACTCATCCAAGTCATTGAGTAAGAGACCTCGATGAATTTGTTGGGCAACAATATTTACCGAGACTTGGATATCTGTATAGCCAGATTTTTTCCATTCTTGTAATTGTTTGCCGACTTTATCTAAAACGACTTTACCGATATCAGAAATAAGGCTACTACGTTCAGCAAAAGGAATAAACATATTCGGCATAACTAGTCCTTTTTCAGGATGTTGCCAGCGAATTAAAGCTTCAAAACCCTTAACTGATTTGTCATTTAAATTAATTTTCGGTTGGTAATAAACAACGAACTCATCATTTTGAATGGCTTTACGGAGCTCTTGTTCTAAATCGGCTGTCTTATATGGATTTGTTGTTTTATTACAATAATAGCTAATAGTATTGCCGCCCAGACGTTTTGCTTCTGACAATGCTTGTTCAGCGTGGTTGTTAAGATGGTCAACTTGTCTGCCATGTTCTGGGAAACAGGCGACTCCAATAGATGCTGTAATAAAATATTCCTGCTGATCAATATAAAAAGGTGCATTCAAAGCTTGTAATATATTTTGGCAATATTGCTCAATATTTGGGTGAATAGGTGATATTTCATAAATAATCGCAAAATCATCCCCATTTAAATAAGCGACTAAAATAGCATTAATATTGGTGAGACGTAGACGCTGTGCAAATTGTTTCAGTAGTTCGTCACCACTATCATTATTTAAGAACTCATTAAATGCTCTAAATCTATCAATATTAATTCGAATTAATGCCAGATTTTTAAAACTATAAGAGGGATTGACTAAATATTGATGTAATTGATTGTAATAATAAAAACGGTTAGGAAGGTGAGTTAAACTATCATAATTTTTTAAATAAGATAAATGTTGCTCTTGGCGTTTTTGCTCAGTTAAATCACGTGCAAAACCAATATAATTAATGACTTGATTGTGTTCATCTTTAACCGCATTAATATGAAGCCATAAATAAACACTCTTACCCGAAGCAAATTTTTCATCAAACTGGCCCATATATTCACCAGTTTTAAGAAGTTGTTGGGTAATCGAGTCATGAAACTGTTGTTGCTGCAATTTCTGATTTATTGCGATGTTAAATAACTGCTGGTTTAATAACTCAGATTTCGAAAAACCAGTTAATTTTTCATAATAAGGATTAACATCAATATAATTAAGTTTTTCATCTAGAATGAAAATTCCTTCAGCAGCTTGTTCAAGCACAATAGCGCAGAGTCTTAAATGCTCTTGATCTTTTTTTTCCTGATGAATATCTCTGGTCATTCCAACCATGCGTAAAGCTTTATTGGTTTTAGGATCACGGCTAATGACACGCCCTACATCATGAATCCAGCGCCAAGAGCCATTACGACGTAAAATACGAAAAGTAATATTGAAATGATCAGATTTTCCTTCCAAATGTTCTTTTAAACGTTCATCAAATAATTTTCGGTCATTCGGATGAATACGCTCTAATATGGTTTTGAGATGTAAAGACGTATTTTGCGTTTGTTTTTGTTGATCAAAAAAAGTGATTTCTAGTTTTTGTTTTTCAATATCCCAGTCCCACGGTCGAATACCTGCAGTTTCATGGGCAAATGCTAAATTATGACGATGACTTTCAAGCCTTTCATTCATTTTGGTTAAGTCGTATGTTCTTTCACGTACTTTTTGTTCGAGTAAATGATTATTAAATTGAAGCTGTGCTTCAATATCTTTGGATTTATTTACTTCTTGTTGGAGCTGTACACATAACTCTTCAGCCCATTGAGTATGCTGTTCCGCGACTTGTACAAGTTGCTTATTTTTAAATAATAGTTGAGAAATTTTTTGATAGTTACGTTGAGTTGCATACGCACAAAGCAAAGTTGCTACAAAGGCTAAGTTATAAGCAAAGTAAAAAGGAAGTTGGGTGACTTGAGAATGGGTAAATTGACTAATAAGGAGTGGAACTGTACTTGGAATAAAGAGTAAATAAAAATATCGGGGCTGCTGAGTTAAAAAAGTAAGACCAATAATATGTGCTGAAGTAATAAATAGGGCGATTAGGATATGAACATCGGATACGGAGATTAAGCTAGCTGGAAGTGAAAAATGAAGAACAATTATATTTATTCCCATTAAAATTCCAGAGAGCAAACAAATAGCTTGCAGGGTCAAATCAGTTTTTTTAATAAAATTAATATCGCGATATTGTGTTAAAAGTTTTGGAATAAATAATAGACAGGTAAAAATTAAAACGGTAAAGCCAATTGACCAAATAAACTTTGTAATGTAAGAAGTAAAGTAACAAGAGAAAATAAGGGCTGAAATTAGGCAAAGTAATATTAGGCTAATCAGATACCAGCGAATATATTGAATTGAGAGCCGGAGCTGTTCAATTATTGTTTGATGCTGTAAATATTCTTCCTGAAGGCCAGACATAAGATTTTTCTATCCTATTTTTTTTACATTTATACAGAAAGAATCTGATTTATCAGTGGAAAAAAATTTAAATTAATATTCATACAGTAAAAGTAAGTTAACTTTAATTGTTGATTTAATCAATGTTCAATTAGTTTATATGGATAAAAACCGATAATTTAAAATAGATAATGCTACAACAGGTGCAGTTTCAGTGCGTAATACACGATCTCCAATACACCAGTTCATAAAACCAGCTTGATTCGCTTGCGTAATTTCATTTTCGCTTAAACCACCCTCTGGTCCAATTAATAGGGCAAGTTCAGGCTGAATCCCTGACAATACATCTTTTTGTTCTTTTTCAGGAGCTAAAACAAATTTAGATACAGGAAGTTCAGAAGAGCTTAGCCATTCATTAAGCGAAATAGGAGCTAAAACTTCTGGGACTAAGTTAAGTCCACATTGCTCACATGCTGCAATCGCAACAGCTTGCCAATGGTCTAATTTTTTTTGGTCTCGGTCATATTTCAAACGCATTTCACAACGGTCACTGGTTAAAAGCTGAATTTTGCTAACACCAAGTTCAGTGGCTTTCTGAATAGCATAATCCATTCGGTCACCTTTACTCATGACCTGACCAAGAATAGCTTTAAAAGGAGCGTTACGGTTTGCAGGATTAAAACTCTCAATTGTGACAAATGCATTTTTTTTATTAATTTCGGTCAATGTTGCGAGATATTCTCCGCCTTGTCCATTAAATAGAGTCGCTTGTTCTTGTAGTTGTGCACGTAAAACACGTACCCAATGATGGAATACCGATTCAGTCAGCTGAATTGTTGAGCCAACTGTAAGTTCAGTTTCGATAAAAAAACGATTCATTGGGTACGCCTTACAAAATTAATTTAAACCAAGATCAACAACAAGTTGACGAGTTGGTTCGACTTGGTTCATTGAGTAGAAGTGCAAGCTTGGTGCACCACCTGCAATCAGGCGTTCGCATAGCTTAACAACAACTTCATGACCAAAAGCTTTAATACTTTCACTGTCATCGCCATAGGCTTGTAACTGCTTACGGATCCAGCGAGGAATTTCAGCACCAGTACCATCTGCAAAGCGAATTAAGTTGCTTGCATTGGTAATCGGCATGATACCAGGAGCTACCGGAATGTTAATTCCAGCTTTTTCCAAACGCTCCATAAAATAAAAGTATGAATCTGGATTAAAGAAGAATTGGGTAATTCCAGCATTGGCACCAGCTTGTACTTTTTCAATAAAACGTTGGATGTCTGAATCAAGACTTTCAGCTTGAGGATGCATTTCTGGGTAAGCTGCAACTTCAATATGAAAATGATCACCTGAGTGCTCACGAATAAAACGTACTAAGTCTTGAGCATAAGGAAGCTCGCCAAGACCAACCTGTCCAGATGGTAAGTCGCCACGTAAAGCGACAATACGGTCAATGCCTTGAGCTTTATATAAATCGAGTAGTTCAGCAATACGCGTCTTATCATCACCAATACAAGAAAGGTGAGGGGCAACAGGAGTGCCTTTACCGTTGAAATCTTCAATAGCGGCAAGTGTACGTTCGCGAGTAGAACCACCAGCGCCATAAGTAATCGAGAAAAACTCTGGATTTAATAGCTGTAATTCTTGGTGAACAATACGAAGTTTTTCAGCACCGGCATCAGTTTTTGGCGGGAAAAACTCAAAAGAAATAGGTGTACGTTTAGTCATGTCAAATCCTTGTAAACAGCGAAACATTTTAGAAAAAAGGGCAGTCGGTTCACCGTCTGCCCTTAAGTTCTTAGTATTTGTAAGCGTCAGATTTGAATGGTCCCTCAACAGCAACACCTAAATAATCGGCTTGCTCTTGAGTTAACTGAGTAAGTACACCACCGAATCCTGCAACCATTGCCGCAGCAACTTCTTCGTCAAGTTTCTTAGGAAGAACTTCTACGCGAATTTTTGCAGCTTTTTCGCTTGCAGGAAGGTCAGCAAATTTCTCTTGGAATAAGTGAATTTGACCTAAAACTTGGTTAGCAAAAGAACCGTCCATCACGCGTGATGGGTGACCAGTTGCATTACCTAAGTTCACAAGGCGGCCTTCAGAAAGAAGGATAAGGTAGTTGTTTTCGTCTTCTGAACGATAAACTTGGTGAACTTGTGGCTTAACTTCAACCCACTTGTAACCACGTAAATAAGCTGTGTCGATTTCTGTATCGAAGTGGCCGATGTTACATACAACTGCACCAGCTTTTAAGCTGTCTAGCATTGCGGCATCACACACGTGGTAGTTACCAGTTGTTGTTACAACAAGGTCAGTGTTGCCAAGAAGATCGTGGTTAATATCTTCTTTTTTACCTGTTTGTACGCCGTTTTTATATGGAGATACAACTTCATAGCCGTCCATACATGCTTGCATTGCACAAATTGGGTCAACTTCTGTGACACGAACGATCATGCCTTCTTGACGTAAAGATTGTGCAGAACCTTTACCTACGTCACCGTAACCGATCACAAGCGCACGGCGGCCAGATAAAAGCATATCTGTTGCACGTTTGATCGCGTCATTTAATGAGTGACGGCAACCATATTTGTTGTCGTTTTTAGACTTAGTAACAGAGTCATTTACGTTAATTGCAGGTACTTTTAAAGTGCCGTCTTTCCACATTTCGATAAGACGTTGAACACCTGTAGTTGTTTCTTCGGTAATACCGTGAATACGTTCTAAAAGGGCAGGGTATTTTTCATGAACAAGAGCAGTTAAGTCACCGCCATCGTCCAAAATCATGTTGGCATCCCAAGGTTGACCATTTACATTGATCTGTTGTTCAAGGCACCATACATATTCTTCTTCAGTTTCACCTTTCCAAGCAAAAACTGGAATACCGCGAGCAGCAATTGCAGCAGCAGCATGGTCTTGAGTAGAGAAAATGTTGCAAGATGTCCAGCGAACTTCAGCACCTAATTCAACAAGCGTTTCAATAAGAACCGCTGTTTGAATGGTCATGTGGATACAGCCAAGAATTTTTGCGCCAGCAAGTGGTTTAGAAGCTGCATAGCGTTTACGTAAGCCGATCAAAGCTGGCATTTCTGCTTCGGCAAGTTTGATTTCTTTACGACCGTAGTCAGCAAGTGAGATGTCAGCAACTTTGTAATCTGTAAATGAAGCATTAACCGCGTTCATCAGGATCTCCTAGGAAAAAATAGTATTGATCATTCTGTTCGCGGATGCCGTTGTTGGTTAAAACGAGTGTTTAACCGATCGTCGAGCCTGGCAAAATGATCTTTAGTGCCGATCATTTGTCGCAGCATCCCTCGACTAGCGAAACATTGTACTTGGAAAAGCTTTTAGTGCCAATCCAGTTTTGTTTATTATCTGCTTAATTACGACTTTAGGTTTAAATTATGGCCTTAAATATTCCCGAATCTTTGGCAAATCTCGAAGCGAACAGTGGAGTTTTCGCAGTTTGGATGGTACTAAAGCATTATGGGATAGAAATTGATGTCGCTGAGTTGATTAAAGTTTGCCGATATGAGCAAGATGGTACCTATACCATTGCTTTAGCTGTTGCTTTAAAAAAGTTTGGTTTTGATGTGTCCTTTCACTCAGATCATGATCCCAATATTAGCCCGAGCGAACGCATGAGCTATAAAGAAGCAAAGGTACTAAAAATTCCAATAGGATCTGCTTTGAGCTATCAAGATATTCAAGCTGCTATTCATAATGGAAAAATGATGATTGTGTACTACGACACTTTAGATGGCGTAGGTAATCAGTCACTGGTTTATTCTATAGATCAAAATGAAATTTGCTTTTTTGATAGTTTTGAGCCGATGTCGGCAACAGTTTTTGAGAACCAGCGTAATGTAGAAGGAATTTGCCGTCAGGCTATTATAATTGGTGAACGTAATTTAAATATTTATTCGACTACATTAAATTAGATCAAAGTGAGCCAGTAGAGTTCCTGGCTCAGATTAAAATTATTGTTGTTGATATTCTTGAATGACTTCTAAAGCAGCGCGAAAAGCTTCCTGAGTAGCAGGAGCGCCGCAATATGGCAAACTATGCAATAAAGTTTCCTGAATTTCTTCCACTGTACAACCATTATTGAGTGCACCACGGACATGGCCTTTAAGCTCGGTAGGAGATTTAAGCGCAGTTAACATTGCTAGAGTGATTAATGAGCGATATTTACGTGGTAGCACACCTTCACGCTGCCAAGTCGAACCCCAAGCATGTTCATTAATCCAGTCTTGTAAGGGCTGGGTAAAGGGTACCGTATTTTCTTGTGCACGTTTTACAAAAGCTTCTCCCATCACTTCTGTGCGTACTTTTAATCCATTTTCGTAATCTTGCTTAGACATTAATTTCTCCTAAAAATAAAAGCGTCGAGTGACGCTTTTATGGTTATTTATTAATTAATGCGAATCAAAAATGATTGCAATAGTGAATTGGTGGAGGCATCAGTCACACTATTTGATGAGGGTTTGATAAAGGCAGATCTTTGTCGAGTTTTTCATCAAAAACATCGGTAAGCATGCTGTCAAATCGAATTGCGTTGTATTGCAACAATTGTTGAGCTTCGCTATCAGAAATAAAGCCTTCTTTTGTAGCCTGCGCAATATTCTCTTCAAAAGTAAGCCCTGTAAATTTTCCTTTAGATTCAGCTTTCTTAAACTTATCCCAAAGCGGCTCGATGGTTCTTAAAATCTGGAATGTATGTTCCAGACGTCCAGTCACGTCATTAGGTTCAGTTGAATAGTACACATGGTGTTTAAGTTGCTCTCTAAAAGGGTGTTCTTCCATCATAAGTTCAGCTACTTGTTGTTTTAACTCATCGTCAGGTTTTGAAATCACGCGGCCTAACGGGAAACATATCCATTTGACAAGTGCTGCTGGAAACTTGGCTGGGAAGTTATCAAATAACCCCCAAAATGCTTCCTGAATATTCAAGAATGCTTTTTGTAGTGCTAGTTTGGCATGCAGTTGTTCAGCTTCAGTTTTTTGCCCAGCTTCATAAAATTTTAAAATTGCAGTAGATATAAATAAATGCGCATGTATATCGGCTAAACGTCCTGATAGCATTTCTTTACGTTTTAAATCTCCGGCAAGTAAGCCAAGCGACATATCAGAAACAAGTGCGAAGTTGGCACTAAAACGGTTAATCGTTTTATAGTAACTCGCAGTGAACTGATCTGATGATTGAGGTGCATCACTTGAACCACCTGTCCAACCATAAGCAAATGATTTTGCACCACGGTTAAAGGTATAGGCTAAATGTTTAAATAACAGGTCATCGAATTTTTGAACTGCATTGGCTTTATCATCAGACTGAAGCAATTGTAGTTCTTCAAAAAGATAAGGGTGACAGCGCATTGAACCCTGACCAAAAATCATGAGTGAACGGGTTAAAATATTTGCACCTTCGACTGTAATTGCAATAGGAATAGCTTGATAGGTAAGTGCAAGGAAGTTGCGGGGCCCAAGCTGAATACCACGTCCACCAGCAATATCCATGCCGTGATTAACCACTTTACGCATGGTTTCAGTTGCATAGTATTTTGCCATGGCAGTCATCACGGCAGGGGTTCCACCTTGATTTAAACCACATGTCACTAAATAACGGAATGCTTCAAGCATATAGGCATCACTGGCAATTTCACTACTTGCTTCTTGTACACCTTCAAATTTGCCGACAGAAATATTGAACTGTTGACGAATTCTTGCAAAAGCACCGACAGTTAAATAGCTCATTTCACCTGCGGCTGTGGCTAATGCTGGAAGGGAAATGCCACGACCGACGCCTAAGCATTCCATCAGCATGCGCCAGCCTTTACCAGCATTTTCTTGTCCGCCAATAATCCAGTCAATTGGAATGAAGACATCTTCACCTTCTACTGTTCCATTCATAAATGGAGAGCCGGGATAATGGCGTGCACCTATTTTCACACCTGCATGGCTTGCAGGAATGAGTGCGCAGGTAATACCGTATTCGGTTTTATTTTTATCACCGAGTAGACCTTCAGGGTCATAAAGCTTAAATGCTAAGCCAACTACGGTGGCAATTGGAGCAAGCGTAATCCAGCGTTTAGAGAAATTCATGCGTAGACCAAGAACTTGAGCGCCTTCATATTCGCCGTAGCAAACCACTCCCGAATCTGGAATTGCGCCTGCATCTGAACCTGCTTCTGGACTCGTTAAACCAAAGCATGGAATTTCTTCACCTTTAGCAAGGCCTGGTAAGTATTGCTGCTTTTGTGCATCAGTACCGTAGTGCATGAGTAGTTCGCCGGGTCCTAAAGAGTTAGGGACCATACAACTCACTGCTGCGGTTAATGAACGTGAGGCAATTTTGCTCATAATACGGCTTTGAGCAAATGAGCTAAATTCTTTACCGCCAAAGGATTTTGGAATAATTAGGCCTAAGAAACCTTTATCTTTAATGAATTGCCAAACTTCAGGAGGAAGGTCTTTTAATTGATGATGAATTTCCCATTCATCAAGCATACTACATAGCACTTCAACTTCATTATCGATAAAACTTTGTTCTTCTGGTGAAAGTGTAGGATAGGGATATTTTTCAAATTGCGACCAGTCTGGAGCCCCCATAAACAATTCTTTTTCCCACCAGCTTGTTCCTGCTTCTAAAGCTTCTTGTTCGGTTGTGCTGATGCTCGGCATTGAATTTGCCAGAGTTTTATATGCAGGTTGAGTAATTAAGTTAAACCGTAAAGGTTTAAACAAAATGATAATGCTCAGCGCAATAAGAGGAATACCTAAGAGTAATGACCATGGCGTTAAAATGAATGCAGTAAGTATGGCGACCGCAATCATAAGAACACTGCCAATGACTCTGTTTAGGTTAAAAAAGAAAATTGCCCATATTGCAATGAGCTGAATGACAATACTTAAAACAAAGAGTAGGAAAATCATACTTGCTCCTTGCTAGATAAGCCCTCAAGTTGGAAGTTACAAAAAAAGCGAGGAGAGATTAAGGCTTAACTAGCTAATTTTTTAATGCTGTTTAAATTTAATTTTTTATGTCGCAATTGATGTATATGCTAGAGCAGGGATATATCGTGCTTTTAGATATAAGATATTTTTAAATGAATGTGTAATGGCTTGTTTTATCGATTTGTCAAGAAATGTTATTGATTTTCTTATACAAATAAAAAGCCCTCAGATTAGAGGGCTTTTTTAAAAGATTTACTAGATTAAGCTTCGACGACCTGAACCGCGATTTTTTTAGCAGGATCTACTTTACGACGAACTTCTGGTACTGGTTCGCCATGATATTGGCGGTCAGCAAAATAACTTGAACGAACCATTGGTGCAGACCAGATATTTCTAAAGCCAAGTTTACGGCCATGCTCTGCATAGCGTTCAAACTCTTCTGGTGTTACAAAACGGTCAATTGGCGCGTGTTGTTTAGAAGGTTGTAAATATTGACCGATAGTCACATAGTCGACATCGTGAGCACGTAAGTCATCAAGTAATGCAATCACTTCTTCTTCAGTTTCACCAATACCTACCATCAAACCACATTTTGTTGGAATGTCAGGGCAGTATTCTTTAAACATTTTCAATAAGTTTAAAGAATGTTGGTAATCTGAACCTGGACGCATGGCTTTATACAGACGAGGTACAGTCTCAATGTTGTGGTTAAATACGTCTGGTGGACATTCAGTCATAATGCGTAAAGCAATATCCATACGTCCACGGAAGTCTGGCACTAAAATTTCGAGTAATGTATTTGGACTAAGCGCACGAGCTTCTTTAATACAGTCCACAAAGTGTTGTGCACCGCCGTCGAGTAAGTCATCACGGTCAACCGAAGTAATTACTGCATATTTGAGCTTAAGATTGGCAATTGTCTCTGCCATGTGACGAGGCTCATCAGGGTCTAATGCATTTGGACGACCATGTGCTACATCACAGAACGGGCAACGACGTGTACAAATATCGCCCATAATCATGAATGTTGCTGTACCACCACCAAAACACTCTGGTAAGTTAGGACAAGCTGCTTCTTCACAAACGGTATGGAGTTTTTGAGCACGTAAAGTCGTTTTAATACGCTGAACTTCTTCTGGTGCCGTCATCTTGACACGAATCCAGTCAGGTTTACGCGGCACTTCAACCGTAGGTACAACTTTTACAGGAATTCTTGCGACTTTTTCAGCGCCACGAAGTTTTACACCCTGTTCAGGTTTACGGTGTTCTGACATATTTAACTTTTCCACTCGTTTATAGAGACATTGACATTGTATTATAGCGGAGTTCTTTGGTTAATAGCGGAAAATAACTATTCATATAATAAATGTGGTTATTCAGAAATATAGGGTTGAGAAATACATAAATTCACCGCATATTAGTCATAATCTATTATAAAATATGGTCATTCAAGAGAGGAAGGAGCTTTCAATGCCACGTAAAAAAGAGGTCGTTAGTGGGAATTTCGTTAAGTACGATACGGTAGTTCTCGGTTCTGGACCTGCAGGTGAAGGCGCGGCAATGAAGCTTGCAAAAGCGGGTAAGCGTGTTGCAATTGTAGATGTGCGTGATCAACTTGGTGGTAACTGTGCTCACGTAGGGACTATTCCAAGTAAAGCATTGCGTCAAACAGTATCTAGTATTATCCGCTATCAACGTGATCCAATGTTTCAAAAAGTAGGTGAATGGAAACAGTTCACCATGAAGCAGGTTTTGCGTAATGCACACAAAGTAATTCAACAACAAGTTGATACACATACACGCTTTTATGATCGCAACAAAATCGGTGTATTCCATGGTCGTGCATATATTCAAGATAAAAATACAGTTTTAGTTTTTAGCCATGAAGGTATTAAAGAAACAATTATCTGTAAGCAAATCGTGATTGCGACAGGTAGTCGTCCTTATCATCCACAAGGTCTCGACTTTGACCATCCTCGCGTATTTGATTCAGATAAAATTCTTGATCTTGATTATTCAATTCAAAAAATCATTATTTACGGTGCAGGCGTTATTGGCTGTGAATATGCTTCAATCTTTATTGGTTTAGACCATAAAGTTGATTTAATTAATACTCAGCAAAAACTATTAAGTTATTTAGATGATGAAATTGCTGATGCTCTGTCTTATCACTTACGTGAGCAAGGGGTGTTAATTCGCCACAACGAGCAAATGGATCATCTTGAAACATTTGATGACCACGTTGTTTTACACTTACAAAGTGGTAAAAAGATTAAAGCTGATGCGATTCTTTGGTGTAATGGCCGTTCAGGAAATACAGAAGGTTTGGGCCTTGAAAATGTAGGATTAGTACCAAATAGTCGTGGTCAACTTTCTGTAAATGATCAGTATCAAACAGAAGTTGAAAACATCTATGCTGCTGGTGATGTGATTGGTTGGCCTTCACTTGCTTCGGCTGCTTATGACCAAGGACGCTGTGCTGGTGCGAACATGAGTGGTGAAGATGCGAAGCCAGTGCGTGATATTCCAACAGGTATCTATACAATTCCTGAAATTTCTTCGATTGGTAAGAATGAACAGGAATTAACGGAAGAGAAAATTCCATATGAAGTGGGACAGGCATCTTTCCGACATTTAGCACGTGCACAAATTACGGGTGATACCGTGGGTGAGTTGAAGATACTTTTCCACCGCGACACTTTAGAAGTTTTAGGTATTCACTGTTTTGGTAATAATGCTGCCGAAATTATCCACATTGGGCAGGCAGTTATGCACAGCCCAAATAATACCTTGAAATATTTTGTTGAAACGACGTTTAACTATCCAACAATGGCTGAAGCATATCGTGTAGCTGCACTTAATGGTATCAATCGTTTATTTTGATTTTAAATAAGTTTTTCATAAAAAAGCCCGCAAACTTGCGGGCTTTTTTATTTTCATTAGACCATACGATTTTTATATTTTTATGACAATGTGCAGAGTGATTTCCGTGTCTCATCTATTTAGTGTGGACAAAATGCTTGATTAAAATATTCAAATAAATCAGGTGTCTGCTTCCATAATACGATAGAAAGAACCAGAAGAGCGGCAATGAAGAAAGTCATAATTGTTTTCAAAAGTAAGGCATTATGCGTCATGAATAACAGCCTCCTCATTTACAAAGAAATGTACGATTACCCCTAATATACTCAATGCAATAGAGCAGAGCCAAATCGCATTGTAATTACCTGCTAAGTCATGGTTAACACCACCAAGCCAACCGCCAAAGAAAGAACCAACTTGATGGGTGAAAAACACGATTCCGCTCAGCATTGAAAGATATTTAACACCAAACATATTTGCCACAATGCCGTTTGTAAGCGGAACTGTAGAGAGCCATAGAAGTCCCATGATGATGCCAAAAGCATAGACCGTATAAGTGCTTAAAGGTAATAATAGAAAGGCAATGATTGCGATGCCACGGCTTCCGTAAAGTGCCATTAATAATTTAGGTTTCGAGAAACGGTCTCCCAACCAACCTGCACCGTAAGTTCCCACAATATTAAACAACCCGACCAAAGCAAGAAATACTGTACCTGTGGCTGCATCAAAGCCGTGATCGATTAAATAGCCTGGTAGGTGGACACCTAAGAAAACAACTTGGAATCCGCACACTAAAAAACCTAAAGCTAACCACCAGAACGGCTTATGTTTTCTAGCAATATTTAGTACTTGTTTAAAGGTGAGCTGAGGTTGAGCGATTGCTTTTGGGGCTTGGTTGCTTGGCCCTTTTAACATCCATGCTAGAGGAATGATAAGAGCGATTAACAGCGCACTTACCATTAAAGCTGACGACCATCCCACTGTTTTAAGTAAGAGAAGGGTGGAAGGCAGCATAATAAATTGGCCAAAAGAACCAGCTGCACTGGCAATGCCCATTGCCATACTTCTTTTTTCTGGTGGAGCAGCTCGGCCTACTGCGCTAAGTAATACTGTGAATGAAGTGGCTGATAAAGCTAAACCAATAATAAGACCTAGGCTCAAATTCAAAATGAGTACACTTGAGCTAAAAGCCATTAAGAGTAAACCAAGCGCATAAAGTAATCCGCCGACAGCAACCACAACTTTACTACCATATTTGTCTGCGATTGCACCGGTAAAAGGCTGCACAGCTCCCCAAATTAGGTTTTGCATAGCAATTGCGAGACTAAAAACATGCTGACCCCAACCAAAATCATGACTCATTGGGACCAGATAGAGTCCAAAACCATGACGAACACCTAATGAAAGAGCCAAAATAATGGCACTACCAATGAGCATATAAATGAGTGATTGAGAAAACTGGTTGCTTGTTTTAGTCATTGTGAGTGTAAAGTTATAAGAATGTGATGAATCATTGTAAAAGATATATCGAATAATATCGATATATCTATAAAGATATTTAAGAAGAATTAAAAAGCTTGAAAGAGGTATGTGACGCTATAAAAAGTAAATAAGCAGAAATCATTTTAATTTCTGCTTATTATGAAAATTAAGCTGCGGAATTACGTTCAAGTAGAGCTTGTTCAAAAAGTACTTTTTCCTTTTCTTTATGCTCGGTTGTGAAGCGAATCAAAATTACGCTACAACCTGCAACCATAACCAGTCCACCTAAAATAAAGAGACAAGTTTGAACATCAAGTACACCTTTTAACAAGAAACCAGCTGCTACTGCGCCTGCATTACCACCTGCACCAATAATTCCAGCAACACCGCCTAATGCATTGCGATCAATAAATGGTACCAATGCATACGTTGCGCCGCAGGCCATGTGAGTAAATAGTGCAAAGATAGTCATTGAAAGAATAGCGAGAGTGACGCCGTTCATTTGAGAGAAAAGAATCAAAAATAAACCTTCGCCTAAAATCATGAGTACCAGTACCTTAGTGCGTCCGTCTAGTCCTTTTTTAAGTGCGACTTTGTCTGAAATAATGCCTCCCAATGCCCGTGCGAATAATGCGAGAAGGCCAAATATTCCGGCCGTTAAGCCCGCAGTTTTTAAATCCATTTTGAACTGATCAACATAGTACATCGCTGCCACGTTATGGATAAAAATTTCGATACCAAAGCATGCGCCATAAGCAAGAAATAAAATCCAGACGCGATAGTTACGAGCAGCTTGCATTAAAATTGCCATACCGCCTTTTTTACCACTGCCAACTTCAATACCTTCTGCGCGAACTTCTTTAAAATTTCCTTGAGGGCAATCTTGAGTTAGTTTCCAGTAAAGCACTCCCACAATCACCATCATTAGACCAGGTACGATGAGAGCAATCCGCCAACCCATAGTTTGTTCGACACCAAACATGACAATTGCACCGAGTAATAAAGGCATTAACGCTTGAGTTGCACCGCCACCAGCATTGCCCCAACCAGCTGCTGCTGCATTTGCTGTACCTACAACGTTAGGTGCAAACATAATACTTGTATGATATTGCGTAATGACAAAGCTTGCGCCAATTGCACCAATCAGTAAGCGGAAGAATAGGAAAGATTCATAACTGTTAGCAGCAGCGACACCAAATACCGGAATACTGCCGAGTAAGAGTAGGGCTGTATAGGTAATTCGTGGACCATATTTATCGCAAAGTGGCCCAACAGCGAGTCGTACTAAAATCGTAATCGCGACGGCGGCAATATTAATATTGGCAATTTGATCTTTTGTTAAGCCAAATTCGCCTTTAATAACAGGCATTAGTGGAGCACATGCAAACCATGCGAAAAAACACACAAAAAATGCGAGCCAAGACATATGGAACGCACGCATGGCTGGAGTTGAGAAACTAAATAATTTAATCTCAGTTGCTTTTTTTGCATCTAGATTGATATTTGAAGACATACGCCGTCCCCCTGAACTGAACGAAATTTTAATTTGCATGACAAAATGAATTGTCTATTTGCATACCGATCAGAGCGGACGTCATTGGCCGTCTTGGTTTATCCATTGAATCGCCATTGATTCATCATGTTGTAATAAAGCAAAGGACGTGCCAAAAAGTAATTTTTACTAAGAGGAAAACTTTAGTTTTTAATTTTATTAAATTAGTTAGAAATTAAGAAAATTAATGACTAAAACAAAATTAAGAAAATAGGAAGAAATAGGAAAATGATGAGAGATTCTTTTAATAAGAAATGCTCATTTTTTTAGCATATTGGTTTAAAAAGAAGCAGCTTTAATTTGTTTAATAAAAAAGCTATAAAAGCCTTTAGTAAAGCTTTTATAGCTTGTACGCTTTTAAAAATTAGAAACGATAACCTACACCAACATATGTAATTAGTGGATCGATATCAATTTTGGTGTTTGCTTTGATAAGCTCTTTACCAGTGTTTTGGTCAGTAACATAAATTTTTGCTTCATTATTCATTTTCGAATAAGAAAAGGAACCTACAGCAAACCAGTTTGGATTGAAATCATAAGTCGCACCAACAGTAACAATAGGTGCGAAAGTATCAGTTGCCTCTAACTTCACAATAGGGTTAGCTGAAGATGTTTTGCCATCTAAAGCTGCTCCAGCTTGACCATCATGAATATTTTGAATCATATGGCCTGCTTTAATTAAATCTGACTCAATCCCTGAATTCATTTTTAATTCATTAAAATAGGCATACATGACCCCGGCACCTACATATGGACGGAATTTATTTACCCCAGATTTACCAAATTGATAGTGTAGTTCTACAGCAGGTAACCAAGCACGTGCGGTAGCAGCTTTACCACCTTGAGTGAGATCGGTGATATGAATATCTTCTTTTAAACCTATCGTGCCAAGAGTGGTATTTGCTGAACCTGATAATGGTGCATAAATATTACCTTTACCTTGAATATCAACTTTAGGAGGGACACCGGCTTTAATTTCTAGAGATAGATTATCTGTAAAATTATAATTCGCCATGATCCCTAATGTGTCCACATCTTTTGCTTCTAAACCCGTACCTTGACTTTGCCAATTTGATAATCCATTTACAGTGGCTGTTCCGGTGAGTATTGAAGGCAGTGTATCTGTGGGTAAAATTTTGATTGCATCGTATAAGAGGGGATTGGAACTTCGGTCAGCCGCATTTAAAACAGATTGTTTTGATACGGAACCTACTTTAGAAGTAGTTCCTTCTGCAACACTAGTATTAATATTAACTGGATTTGCGCTTCCTTGTGGCATGGCATGTAACCAGCCAGCAGAAACCGAAAAACGCTTGAAACCATCACCATCTTTAAAACTAAAATATGGTGAAGCAGCGAAAGTGACTGTAGGCAGAGCAAAAAAGGCAGCTGTCATACAAAATAATGACTTTTTCATCATAAAGGACTCCATGTCCGGACATTTGTTTACTGATTTTTATTGAGCCCACCATAGCGCGTTTTATCAAAATGATTGTGTAATAAAAATTAATAATTGTAATGTTTTTGAAATATTTGTTTATATTTAGAAAGATTTATTAATAAAAAGTACAAAATAAAAAATAAAAGGCTACATAAAGTAGCCTTTTATTAAATCTGATTAAACTATTAATTGAAACGTGAGAGGTCTTCTTCAGGACGAGCTGTTAACACTTCAATCCCTGTTTGAGTCACTAAAATAGTATGTTCATATTGAGCAGAAAGTTTATGGTCTTTAGTTACAACAGTCCATTTATCACCAAGCAATTTAGTCTGCCAAACACCCGCATTGACCATAGGTTCAATGGTAAAAGTCATACCTGCTTCTAAACGCATGCCTGTACCAGGTTGTCCATAGTGCAATACTTGAGGTTCGTCATGGAAGACAGTACCGATACCGTGACCACAATATTCACGTACTACGCTAAAACGTTCTGACTCGACATATTTTTGGATGGCATGGCCAATATCACCTAAATATGAACCATCTCTAACTGTTGCCATTCCACGATACATTGCTTCTTGAGCAACTTTACATAAACGGTTTGCCAAAATAGAAGTCTCACCACCCACGATATACATCATGTTAGTGTCGCCGTGATAACCGTCTTTGATCACTGTTACATCAATATTAAGAATATCGCCGTTTTTCAAGATTTTATTTTCAGAAGGAATACCATGACATACAACATGGTTAACCGAAGTACAGATAGAGTGTTGAAAAGCAGGGCGTCCTGGAGCACCGCCGTAACCTACGCAGGCTGGAATAGCGTGTTGTACATTTTCAATATGATTACGGCAAATCGTATCAAGTTCGAGGGTGCTTACACCGGCCTTAATATACGGCTTGATCATCTCTAGAACTTCAGCCGCCAGTCGTCCTGCAATGCGCATTTTTTCAATTTCATCTGGAGTTTTGATTAATCGACGTGGAGCTGTATAAGTACTGTTCATGATCTCTAAAAACTTTTGGTAATTTACAAGCGTCTATGGTATAAATAGCCGCCCATTTTATCAAATGCTTTTCGTGAATATCTTTTACGAAGAATTTTGATAGGTGGAGTAAAAAATCCGCACATATATCGTCACATTACTCTGGGTGCCCGTAAAAAGGTGGAGAATGCGGATATATGGAGGCCTAACCCAACTTTTAAGGTAAAGAAAATGGCAGATTACAACGTAAGCATGCGCGACCTTCTTCAAGCAGGTGCGCACTTTGGTCACCAAACTCGTTTCTGGAACCCAAAAATGCGTCAATACATTTTTGGCGCGCGCAACAAAATTCACATCATCAACCTTGAGCACACTGTTCCTGCGTTAAATGATGCTTTGAACTTCGCTAACCAATTAGCAAGCAAAAAGAACAAAGTTTTGTTCGTTGGTACAAAACGTGCTGCTTCTAACATCATCCGTGAACAAGCTCAACGCGCTGGTCAACCATATGTAGACCACCGTTGGTTAGGTGGTATGTTGACGAACTGGAAAACACTTCGCCAATCTATCAACCGTTTAAAAGATCTTCAAACTCAATCTCAAGACGGTACTTTTGCTAAGCTTACTAAACGTGAAGCTTTAGAACGTACTCGTGAGATGGAAAAACTTGAGCGCTCTTTAGGCGGCGTTAAAAACATGGGTGGTTTACCTGACGCATTATTTGTAATCGACGTTGATCACGAAGCGATTGCAATTAAAGAAGCTAAGAACTTAGGTATTCCTGTTATCGGTATCGTTGATACAAACTCTAACCCAGATAACGTTGATTACGTTATTCCTGGTAACGACGATGCGATCCGTGCAGTAACTTTATATGCTTCAGCTATGGCTGATGCAATTCTTGCTGGTAAAGAATACGCTCAATCTCAAGCGAACGCTCAAGCAAAAGGCGATGACGCTGCGAAAGACGCTTCTGAGGCTTAATGCGTTTTGACGCAGGCTTGTCATTTTTGCGACATGTAATGGTGGCAAATTAAGCGTCGAGAGTGCAAACGGCCCAGAGTTTCTTTGGGCCGTTTTTGTTGAACAGATTTATTTTCTACCGATTTTAGGAGATCAACATGACTGCAATTACTGCAAGCATGGTAAAAGAATTACGTGACCGTACTGGTCTTGCAATGATGGAATGCAAAAAAGCATTAACAGAAGCGAACGGTGACATCGAACTTGCTATTGATAACCTTCGTAAATCTGGTCAAGCTAAAGCTGCTAAAAAAGCTGGCAACATTGCTGCTGACGGTGCAATCACTATCGTTCAAGACGGTAATAAAGCGATCTTAGTTGAAGTAAACTGTCAAACTGACTTCGTTGCTAAAGACGAAAACTTCTCTAACTTTGCACACGCAGTTGCTGCTGCTGCTTTAGCTGCTGGCGAAACTGATGCTGCTAAAATCGCTGAATTAAAATTGGCTGATGGCCAATCCGTTGAAGAAGCTCGTATTGCGCTTGTTCAAAAAATCGGTGAAAACATCCAAGTTCGTCGCGCGAAAATCGTTGAAGGCGAAAACTTGGCTATCTATAAACACGGTTTAAAAATCGGTGTTGTAGTTTCTTACACTGGTGATGCTGACACTGGTAAAGGTATCGCAATGCACGTTGCTGCATTCAACCCAGTAGCAGTAAGCGCTGAAGCAGTTCCTGCTGACCTTATCGCTAAAGAGAAAGAAATTGCTGAAGCGAAAGCGTTAGAATCTGGTAAGCCAGCGAACATCGTTGAGAAAATGGTAACTGGTTCTGTTGAGAAATACTTAAACGAAGTTGCTCTTGACCGTCAAATGTACGTTATCGACAACGAGAAAAAAGTTGCTGACGTATTAAAAGCAACTGGTACAACTGTTGCTAACTTCGTACGTTTCGAAGTTGGTGAAGGTATCGAGAAAAAAGCTGAACTTAGCTTTGCTGAAGAAGTTGCTGCTGCTCAAGCTGCTGCGAAGTAATTCGTATCTTCAAAAAAAGCCCCTATGGGGCTTTTTTTATCCCTGTTGAAATCGGAATATAAAGATGACAAATAAAAAAAATTTGAGTATTGGCGGCATTATTGTTTTATTGATCGCTGCATATTTCGGTCTGGATTTATCTGGGCATAAGAAAAATCAATCGCCATCATCAAGTCCTGCCACTCAGTATACTGAAACTACGTTTTCAAATGATGGGATAGATACTATAAAAGCTGCCTATGACCGCAGACAAAGTAATGTTCAAGTGCAGGGAAGTGGTCGAGTAAAAGCAATTTTAAGAGAAGATAATGATGGGACAAAACATCAGAAATTTATTCTTGTATTAAAAAATGGTCTTTCAATCTTAGTGGCTCATAATATTGATTTAGCACCAAAAATTGAAGATTTACATAAAGGGGATATTGTCGAATTTAACGGTGAGTATGAATATAACGAAAAAGGTGGTGTATTGCATTGGACGCATCATGACCCACAAAACCGCCATGAAAATGGTTGGTTGAAACATAATGGACATATTTACCAATAGAAATAGAGTATACATTTCTATCTAACAGCAATTTTGTTCTATGCATCTTTTTAAAACATGCTATGTTTTTTTTAGATAAATAGATGAGATGTATATATGCACCGGGAACAGGCTGACTACTTGCATTTGCGAGAGTTGGGCGGTTTAGAATTATTAAAAGCACATTACCATCAAACGCAATTTTCAAAGCATACCCATGAGGGATATTGTATTGGTGTTATTGAAGAAGGTGCACAGTCTTTTTTTAGGACGGGTCAATTACATGTCGCTCCTAAAGGCGACATTATTTTGGTGAATGCAGATGAAATTCACACAGGCTCATCTGCTGTTGAATCGGGCTGGCGTTACCGTGCAATCTATCCTACACCCGAAATGCTTGCTGAAGTAAGCCAAGATTTTTTTGAGCAAGGCCATGGGGCACCTTGGTTTCCACAAGCAGTTATTCAGGACTTGGGTTTGTCTCAACAACTTTGTTTATTATTTGATTTATTAGAACAAAAAGACAATTTTTTGCTTAAAGAAACCATGTATCTATCCACATTAGCATGTTTAATGATGCGCCACGGTAAATCTCGACACACCTTTTGTGAATTACCAGAAGCTTATTCGAAAATATTAAAAGTTAAAGATTTGTTGGCAGATATGCCTGAAAAGAATTTTTCTTTGCAGGAATTGGCTGACATGGCCGGATTAAGTGCTTGGCATTTTTTAAGACAATTTAAAAAACATGTGGGTTTGCCACCTCATGCGTGGTTAGTGCAGGCACGTTTGCAAAAAGCGAGACAGTTGTTAAAGCAAGGTGATCAAATTGTGATGGTTGCACAGCAATGTGGATTTTCTGATCAAAGTCATTTTAACCGTCATTTTAAAAAGGCCATGGGTGTTACACCTACCCAGTATGTAGCAAGTCTTAATCTCTAAAATTTATTTTTATTTCTAAACGCAATTTTGTTCAAGAGAAGTTAACCTGCATAGAAGAAAATCTATAAATATTTAATATTATAGATGTCTAGAGATGAATACTCCTTTAAATCAATCTATTAGATTTTCTAAAAGCCGACCTCCGTATCTTTTTTTACGAGGGGCGGTGGATATACTGCCATTGTCTATTTCGGTTATTCCGTGGGCTATTTTGGCTGGTTCAATGGCAATTCATGCAGGTTTATCATTTTATAAAGCATTGGCAATGTCAGGGATTGTGTTTGCTGGAGCTGCACAATTGGTCAGTTTGAGTATGATGATGGAGGGTGCTTCATTATTAACAATCTATATCACGATTTTCTTTCTTACTGCTCAACATTTTATTTATGCATTAACTTTAAGAAATGATATTTCTATTTTGTCTTTGCCCAAACGATTAAGTTTAGGTTTTTTACTAACAGATGAATTGTTTGCCTTAAGTGCTCCGAACGAAAAAAGGCATCCTCATTATTTATTGGGGGCGGGTATATGTTTTTATTTATTCTGGGTGATTTTTAGTCTAGTTGGAATTTTATTGGCTACGGCGATTCCAGATTTATTGTCCTACCAGTTAGATTTTTCGATTATTGCTATTTTTGTGGCCATGATTATCCCTATGTGTAAGGAAAAGCCTGTCATAGCCGGAGTTTTAACAACTTGTTTTAGTGGTTTTATTCTCAAACTTTTTCATGTTGAAGGCGCCATTCTGATTTCTGGTTTATTGGGAATGCTAATTGCGGTTGTTGCAGAAAATAGAACAGGAGAAAAATAAGATGTCATGGCTCATGATTTTAGGATTAGCGGCTATTGTATTTTTTAATCGTTATTATTTTTTGGAACCCAGTGTAAAAGTAGAATTACCGGTATTGATGAATAAAATGCTGAACTATTCAGCGCCTTGCTTATTAACTGCTATTTGTATACCAGTAATTTTTTTTGAAGGAAATGAACTAAGAGGTCTTTTAGATAATCCATATTTATATGCGACAATATTTTGTATTGTAATTGCTTTTTATTTAAAAAAAGTCTTATCAAGTGTGCTACTCAGTCTAGCATTTTTCTATTTTATAAATTTTCTAATAAATCAGTAAATTTAAGCTGAATCTAAAAGATTCAGCTTTTTAAAAATTATTGAGTAATCAATTTGTTCTGCCGACTTTTCCACTTTGGCAATATTTTTCCAAGATAGGCATCCATACACCAAACTGGGCCAATCAATAGAAATTGTAAATCTTTAAAGAAAGAAGGTTTTTTACCTTCAACTTTATGTCCGTAAAATTGTCCAATCCAAGCAATGACAAAAAGAGCAATAAAAAACCCCCCCCCTACAGGTAAGACATAAATAAGCCAAGCCATTACAACTAGAAGCGCAGCCATTGCTACTGCAAGTACAAGATCGAGTCGAGCATAGAAAATTAGAGTCAGTACAATGAGTAAAGCAGTGAGTAAGGCGCTAAAGTGGGCAATGATTCCGATAATAGAAAATAAAATAGCTGGGACGCATACCCAATGAATTTTCTTATTCGTTGGATTTTGATGGCTTTCACTGTATTCATCAAACCATTCAGCAATAGATTTCATAGACCTTTTTCTCCATGTCTAATTTTGAATCATTCTTTTTATGCCTATATTTTAGCCTGTGGTTATGTGAGTAGACAAGAAAAGTTGCAAATCTTCCTTATCGTATATTCATGTGACCTTAAAAATTAAGGACTGATCATCTGGAAAAAGCAGGGTGGAAAAAATTAAAAAACAATCTTAAAAGGCAGCACAGTTGGATTAAAAAATCAGGCTATTTATTTTTGGATTTTGAAGTGGGAAAATCCTTATAAAAACCACTTTTTTATGAAAAGTTGGAAAATAATAGAAAAAAGCTCAACTCAACTTGCTTTAAAACCCTATAAACAGCTTTTTTTGGACTAAGGTGGTACTAGGGTAGCGGAATTTTTTTAAAATGGCTCTAATCAAAAAATATAAGCAAAAATGGATGAGTAATAAAATGATGTGTTTTTGGGTTAAAAAATAATCAATTTTGTAATTAAAAAATGAGTAAAAAAACAAAATTTTTAGCATGATTTTTATATTTTTGGGTCTAAAAATGGCTTTGTTGCATAAACATTCAAAAGCTGAGTTCTCCCCAATCCATTCAAATTTAAGACACAACTTGGGTGCGAGGTCTACCTAATTCCGTAAATCTATTCAGAACTGCCACACGCGCATGAATTTCATTGACCTGACTTTGAAAATGTCTTGCCGTCAGCCTATCACCTAATAATTTGATGCAATGCATCTTGGTTTCCACCAAACTACGACGGTGATAACCCGACCATTTTTTCCATAGGGTTCTGCCTAAATGTTTAACCGTTTGAAGTAACTCATTTCGTTCTATTGAACTTATTTTAGAATCTTTCCAGGGCTTGGCATTCTTTCT